>JBCKPM010000008.1:0-38505 GCA_038901675.1 Usitatibacteraceae bacterium
ATACATGATGTCTAGCGTGTCCTGTCGGCGACATAGCGCGCGTGACAGGCTGCGACGGCCGCAGCCAATTGTGCGTGGTCGGCCGCGTTGCTGATGACGTCATCGGCGAGCTGCAATCGCACTGATCTCGGCAATTGTGCGTCAATGGTCCGGGCAATATCGCTCGCCGGGAGCGCCGACCTCGCTTGCACCCGTGCTGATTGCAACGCGAGCGGGCAGTCAATGGCCAAACTTCGCCAGATAAGTGCGCGAAACGACATGCGTTCGTAGAGCAGGGGCACGACCAGCACGGCATACCCGTCGCGATAATCCGTATCCCGTGCAATTTCATTGAGCGACTCAGTGGCGTCGGCGAAGATCATCGGGTGCAGAATTGCCTCAAGTCGGCGTCTTGCCGCCGCGTCGGCGAACACCAGTTGCCGCATTCGCGCACGATCCATCGCGCCATCACGGCCAATGGATGCCGGGCCAAACGCCTCGGCGATCGCCGCCAACGCCTTGCCTTGATCTCCCGTCAACTGATGAGCGATCTGATCGGTGTCGACGACACGTACACCCAACTGCGCAAACATGTCCGCCGCGACCGACTTGCCCGATCCGATGCCGCCGGTCAGCCCCACGATTCTCAACATAGGGTACCTCTAAAAATTCAATCAAGCCGATGATGGCAAGGCGCAAAGTCGCGAAAAAGCGCAGTGTACATGTAGTACATGAGCATTTTGAGCGGCTTTGCAACGCCGCCAGCGCGGCTTCAGTGAATTTTTCAGAGGTGCCCCATACTCGTCTCAGGTGCGGCCGAGCGACCAGTACCAACGGTTGATGTCTGCGCCCCAGACCAACGCGATGAATCCGGCGACGGCCAAGTAAGGCCCGAACGGAATCTTGGCGCCGCGTTCGCGGCCGTACAACAAGATGCCCACAACGCCGACGACCGCACCCACCGCAGCGGAAAGCAGGATGACCTGACCAAGCATCTGCCACCCCAACCAAGCGCCGATGGCAGCGAGCAGCTTGAAGTCGCCATAGCCCATGCCTTCCTTGCCGGTAGTCAGCTTGAACAGCCAGTACACGGACCACAGTGCGAGATAACCCGCCACCGCCCCCAGTACCGCTGAGGGCAGCGTGGCGAATGTGCCCGCAACGTTAATGAGGAGCCCGATCCAGAGCAGTGGCAGCGTAATGTCGTCGGGCAGCAGCGTCGTGTCAGCGTCGATAAATGTGAGCGCAATGAGCGCCCAAGTAAAACCCATCGCACACGCCGCCTGCGCACTGACGCCGAATTTCCAGGCCAAAAACGCCGTCAACAACCCCGTGACGGCTTCGACCAACGGGTAACGCAGGCTGATTCGCGCCTTGCACGCCGAGCACTTGCCGCCCAGAACGGTGTAGCTGATGAGAGGAATATTCTCCAACGCGGTGATGTTGTGCCCGCACGCCGGACAGGCGGATCTTGGAACGACAAGGTTGTATTTTTCAACCGGCACGACTGTTTTGGCGGCTTGGTCGGGGTGAAGGTATTCGACGCATTGCTGCTTCCAGTCGACTTCCAACATCTTCGGCAGTCGATGGATCACAACGTTCAAAAAACTGCCGACCATCAGACCAAGAACTGCAAGCGAACCAACATAAAACCAGAGATTTGCCCGCGCCGCGTCAAAAAGATCCATCATCGATTCTTGGTTGGTGAGTCAAAAACGCCCGGCGCAAGTGACATGCGCCCGCCGTACACGTCGCAATTTTCCGAGCGCTTGCGGCGATCAGACCACTTGACCCATCTTAAAGATTGGCAGATACATCGCAATGACGAGGCCACCGATCAGCACGCCGAGTATCGCCATGATAATTGGCTCCATCAAACTTGACATGGCGTCGACCGCATCGTCAACTTCTCGCTCAAAGAAATCCGCGACCTTGCCCAACATGGCGTCTAGCGTTCCGGACTCCTCGCCGATGGCGGACATCTGCAACACCATGTTCGGAAAGACACCGCTGTTTTGCATTGCTACTGTCAAGCTCGAACCAGTGGAGACTTCTGCTTGGATTTTCTTGGTCGCCATCATGTAAACGCGATTGCCTGACGCCCCCGCGACCGAATCAAGCGCTTCGACCAGTGGCACACCGGCCGCAAACATGGTTGACAGCGTCCGCGTCCAACGCGCGATGGTGGCTTTGCGCACCACGTCGCCGACCACGGGCAGCTTGAGCATCAGCCGATCCATCGCAAATTGCATTTTTTCGCTGCGTTTCAACGCATTCGTGAAAAGCCAAAATGCACCGAAAATGCCGCCAAAAATGATGTACCAATAACCTACAAAGATTTCGGAAATGTGCATCACCACCAGCGTCGGTGCCGGAAGACTGGCACCAAAGCCGGCAAACAATTCTTTAAATTGCGGGATCACGAAAATCATGATCACGGCGGTCACAACGAAGGCGATCACCAAAATCGAAATCGGATAAAACAGCGCCTTTTTAATCTTGCCGCGAATGGCGAGCATCTTTTCCATGTACATCGCGAGTCGATCAAGCAGGGTATCGAGAATACCGGCCTGCTCGCCCGCACCGACCAAATTGCAATACAGATTGTCGAAATAAAGCGGGTACTTGCGGAACGCTTGCGCGAGGCTGGAACCGGTCTCCACCTCAGTCTTGATTTCGAGCAGCAAGCGCGTCACGGAAGGGTTGCTGTGCCCCTTGGCCACAATATCGAACGCTTGCAGCAGCGGCACACCGGCTTTCATCATGGTCGCGAGCTGGCGGGTGAAGAACGTGATGTCCATGGCCGTGATCTTCTTGCCGCCGCCTCTGGACGCTTTCTTGACTTTGGCGCCCTGAATGCCTTGCCGACGCAAGGTGGCGTTGACGATATTCTCGCCGGAGGCACGCATTTCGCCTTTGACGAGCTTGCCTGTTTTGTCTTTTCCCTCCCAGGCGTAGAGGTTGACTTTTACGTCTTTGGACGGTTTCGCGACAGCTGCCATACGTTACTCCTTCGCTCGCCTGTCAGGTCGTTGCAATCGCTACAAACCCGATCATGGCGTATGCCGGACGGCTACTCATTGGTCACTGATTCGACTTCTTCAAGCGAGGTCAGGCCCGCTTTAACTTTTTTCAGACCTGATCGGCGCAGATCTGCCACACCTTCGCGATCCGCTTGATCGGCGATATCAATCGCCGTTCCATTTTTCATGATAATGCGCGTCATTTCTTCGGTGATCGGCATCACTTGGTAAATGCCGCAACGCCCCTTGTAGCCGCTATTCTTGCATAGGTCGCAGCCAACCGGTCCATACGGTTGCCACGTCCCATCCAACTCATCGGGCTTGAAACCGGCGCGCAACAGCGCTTCTTCCGGAATTTCCAGCGGCCGCTTGCACGAGCATAGTTTGCGCGCCAGACGCTGCGCTGTGATCAGAATCACGCTGGTGGCGATATTAAACGGTGCAATCCCCATATTCATGAGTCGCGTCAGGGTCGCGGGCGCATCATTGGTGTGCAGGGTCGAGAGCACCATGTGGCCGGTCTGCGCGGCTTTGATGGCGATCTCGCCAGTCTCGACGTCTCGAATTTCACCAACCATGATGATGTCCGGATCCTGCCGCAGAAACGATTTCAGCGACGCCGCGAACGTCAGACCCGCCTTGTCATTTACGTTGACTTGGTTGATGCCGGGCAGGTTGATTTCGACCGGGTCTTCCACGGTCGAGATGTTGATTCCCGGTTTATTCAGAATATTGAGGCAGGTATAGAGCGAAACGGTTTTGCCCGATCCAGTAGGGCCGGTGACCAGCACCATGCCGTACGGTCGGCCGATAGCATGCAGCAGCGCCGCCTGTTGCTCGGGCTCATAGCCGAGCGCCTCGATGCCGAGAGTCGCACTCGACGGATCGAGTATCCGCATACAGATCTTTTCGCCGAACAGCGTTGGCAACGTCGAGACGCGAAAATCGATCGATCGCGTCGCCGACAGGCGCAGCTTCATCCGCCCATCTTGCGGGATGCGTTTTTCGGAGATATCGAGCTTGGAAATGACCTTGATGCGCGACGCCAATTTTTCCTTGATTGCCAGCGGCGGTTGCGCGACTTCGTGCAAGATGCCATCGGTGCGGTAGCGAATCCGGAAAAAAAATTCGTAGGGCTCAAAGTGGATGTCCGACGCGCCACCATTGATCGCATCAAGCAATACTTTTTGCACGTACTTCACCACTGGCGCGTCGTCGATTTCTTCGAACTGGCCAGCCGCATCAGTGCCGCTGTCGGCGGCGCTCGTGTCGTCGCCCAGATCGATGTTTTCAAGCGCAGTGTCGTCGCCGATCATGCTGTCGAGCGTGCTGGCACCGGTTTCGCCAAATCGTTTCAACAGTAAGGCAAGTTTGTCTTCCTCGACCACGACCGGTTCGACCGTCGCGCCAGTCGCGAATTTCAATGCCGAGAAGGACTCTTCGTTGGTCGGATCTGAGGTCGCGACGAACAGGCGATTGCCGCGCTTGTGCAACGGAATCACTCGCTGCGAGCCGATCAGCTTGGTGTCGATTAGCGTCGTCGGCAGCAGTTCAGCGTCCACGCTTTGCAAGTCGAGCGTCGGCACGCCAAAGGTGGTCGAGGCAAATTGCGCGACCTCCCGCGCGGAAACCTTGCGCGAATGCACCAGTTGCTGGATGAACGAGACGCCGCTTTGCTTGGCGTCCGCCTGAATCACATTCGCGTCGCCTTGCGCGAGCTTGCCGTGCTGCACCAACGCGCGGGCAAGCGGGCTCAATACAGAAGATGCGACTGCGGCCATCGTTTAATCATCCATCACGTCAATAAAGGTGCTAAACCACATGATGCTCTCTCGCTAACTCATTGTAAAGACATACTATTTTACAATTGCGGACAGTGCAAGCAGTCGCTCAATTTCGCCTGTGAGCTGGTCTGCTTCGGGTTCTACGCGCGACCCAAAGGACAACACCGCGCGACCGTCACGGGCAATTAGATACTTGTGGAAATTCCACTTGGGGCGCTGCCCAGTCGCCTTGGCGAGCGCTTCGTAAAGCCTATTGGCGGATCCTTCCACGACCGAGGTCTTGCTACTCATCGGAAACTTGACCCGGTAGGTGCGTTCGCAAAAATCCGCCACCTCGGCATTCGAGCCGGGCTCTTGTTTGCCAAAATCGTTGGCCGGGAAGCCAACCACCACTAAACCGCGTGCGCGATATTTGTCATAGAGCGCCTGCAACCCCTCGTACTGCTTGGTAAATCCGCAGTAGCTGGCCGTATTGACGATCAACACGACTTGTCCGCTGAAGTCGCAAAGTTGGCGCGGCGCGCCTTGCAAGGACTCAAATCGGTAATCGAGAAATCCGGAACACGCGGCAGTGAGTCGCGCGCCAGTCGGCGCGTCGGCACGTGCGACGGTTGACCAGCCGATCAATGCAGCCACGCACAACGTGACCGGACGAGCGAGGGTGAAAATGGATTTCACAGCGGAAAACTCCTTCAATGAGCGCAGACTGGAATCAGTTTACCGCTCGCCAGCGACAATCGCACAGAGGGCACCTGCTATAATTTTGGTCTGATTGGCCGTGTGTTCGATTGTCGGTTTTCAGAGACAAGATGTCACGCTGCACCTGCGCCGTCGCGCCCGCAGAATGTCGATAACAGTCACCCACCCCACGTTGCGCGATCGGGCAACGATCCGCAGCACGACCTGATGCCCACTGAATGTCGCTCTACGTACTTGGCCTGAACCATCGCACTGCCCCGGTCGACATTCGCGAGAAAATTGCGTTTTCGAGTGATCGTCAACGCGCGGCGCTCGAGGAACTGTTCGCGGCTTCGCAAGCCGACGAGGCGGTGCTGGTGTCAACGTGCAACCGTACTGAGTTGTACCTAAGCGGCGACGAAACCGTTTGTCAGCTCGCCTCAGCG
Organism: Usitatibacteraceae bacterium; assembly: GCA_038901675.1. Classification (GTDB taxonomy): domain Bacteria; phylum Pseudomonadota; class Gammaproteobacteria; order Burkholderiales; family Usitatibacteraceae; genus UKL13-2. The sequence continues at coordinate 5,911 of JBCKPM010000008.1, forward strand.
TGGCTGCAAGCCTCGCCGAATGCGGCAAGCGTCAATCTTGCCGGACACTTGTACCAATACCAGGACGATGCGGCGACGCGGCATGCGTTTCGCGTCGCCGCCGGTATCGATTCGATGGTACTCGGCGAGCCGCAAATCCTCGGGCAAGTGCGCCACGCGGTAAAGGTCGCCGCCGAAGCTGGCACCTTGGGCGGGCCACTCGAACGACTGTTTCAGGATACCTTTCAGGTCGCCAAGCGCATCCGCACCGAAACCGACATCGGCGCCGCGTCAGTGAGCATGGCCGCGGCCGCGCTTAAACTTGCGCAACAGTTGTTCGGTGACATGCGCGAGGTGAAATTGCTGTTGATTGGCGCGGGCGAGATGATCAGCCTCACCGCCACACACTTTGCCGCACACGCGCCAAAGGCAATTGTCATCGCCAATCGTACGGTGGCGCGTGCGCGCGAATTGGCCGCTACGTTTCAATCCAGCGCCAGCGTTATTTCCGCGATTTCGCTTGAAGAAGTGCCAGATCATATCCACGAATTTGATGCCGTCATCACGTCCACCGCGTCGAGCTTGCCAATCATTGGCAAAGGCATGATCGAGAAGGCGTTGAAATTGCGTCGTCACAAACCGATGTTTCTGGTTGACCTTGCCGTGCCGCGCGACATTGAAGCTGCCATCGGCGAACTCGATGACGTTTACCTTTACACCCTCGACAGCCTCGGCAAAATCATCGAACAAAATTTAGCCACACGCGAGGCCGCCATTAGCGCCGCCGAAGCCATCATCGACCTCCACGCCACGCAGTTCCAGCAGTGGCTGGCCGGTCGCGGCTCGGTGCCGGTGATCCAGCAGTTGCGAAACCGCGCCGACCAGTATCGCCTCATCGAGCTTGAACGCGCACAGAAAATGCTGGCGCGTGGTGATCGCCCGGAGGCAGTGCTCGAGTTGCTGGCGCAGGGGCTCACCAATAAATTCTTGCATCACCCGCTGACCGCATTGAAAAACGTCTCGCCGGAGGAGCGCGAAGCACTCACTGCGGCGCTCGAAAAACTCTACCCCGACCAAGCCAGCGCGCCTGAAGACAAGACATGAAAGCGTCCATCAAAACCAAACTCCAGTCGCTCGCTGATCGACTCATGGAGCTCGATCGCCAGCTCGAAGACCCGAACGTGGTGGCCAACATGGACAACTACCGCAAGATCACCAAAGAGCATGCCGAGATTTCGCCCGTCGTGGCGCTGTTTCACGACTACCGTAAATCCGAGGCCGACGTTGACGCCGCGACGGAGATGGGCAAAGACCCTGACATGCGCGCGTTCGCCGAAGACGAAATAAAATTGAGCCGCGCACGTCTGCAGGCGATCGAGGTTGCGCTGCAAAAGGCACTGCTGCCGAAAGACCCGAACGACGACAAGAATATTTTCATTGAGGTGCGCGGCGGCACCGGCGGCGACGAGTCGGCGCTGTTTGCCGGCGACTTGTTTCGCATGTACACGCGCTATGCGGAACGGCAGGGCTGGCAAGTCGAGATTATTTCCGAGTCGCTAGGCGAAGTCGGCGGGTACAAGGAAGTCATCGCTCGCATCGTCGGCCAAGGAGCATATTCGCGTCTGAAATTCGAGTCGGGTGGGCATCGGGTACAGCGCGTGCCGGCCACCGAAACACAAGGACGCATTCACACCTCTGCCGCCACGGTCGCGATCATGGCCGAAGCCGATGAAACGTCCGACATCATCGTCAACCCAGCGGATGTGCGCGTCGATACCTTTCGCGCTTCCGGCGCGGGTGGGCAGCACATTAACAAGACCGACTCGGCGGTGCGCTTGACGCATATCCCGACCGGCATCGTGGTGGAGTGTCAGGACGGCCGCTCACAGCACAAGAACAAGGAACAGGCGTGGCGGGTGCTGGCCGCGCGTATCAAGGACAAGCAAACGCGCGAGGCGCAGGCCAAAGAAGCGGCCGAGCGCAAATCACTGATTGGCTCGGGCGATCGCAGCGAGCGCATTCGTACCTACAATTTTCCGCAGGGACGCGTCACCGATCACCGTATCAACCTCACGCTGTACAAAATTGATTTCATCATGGACGGGGACTTGACCGATCTCACCAATGCCTTGATTGCCGAGCATCAGGCCGAGCAGTTGGCCTCGCTCAGCGATTAGGCGCTGCTCAGCGCGTCACGGGAAAACTTATGTCGAGTACCAACGTTGGGGAAGTGCTTGCGCTCGCAGAACGCGCCGTTGATCGGCGCGACGCGCAGTATCTGCTCGCGCACTTGTTGGGTCTTTCGCGCGCTGCGCTATTCGCGCGACCTGATCGCATCCTCGACGCAACACTGGCGTCCACCTACCGCGCATGGATTGCAGAGCGCGCCAACGGCAAACCAGTCGCGCAAATACTCGGCACGCGCGAATTTTATGGCCGCGACTTTGGCATCAACGCGCACGTACTGATCCCACGACCCGAAACGGAAATCCTGGTAGATCAAGCACTGGCGCGCCTTTTGGAGCAAAAACGCCCGGAAACGCCCGCCGATATTGCACTTTCAATGCTGGATCTCGGCACTGGTAGCGGCGCGATTGCGATCACCCTCGCACTCGAAGCGCCGATGGCGACCGTTACCGCTGTCGATATTTCTGTTGAGGCACTCGAACGCGCAAGTGCTAACGCCGCCGCCCTGAATGCCAAAGTGACTTTTGTGCGAAGCGACTGGTATGCCGCGCTCGGCGGGCAGCAGTTCAACGTCATCGTCGCCAACCCGCCCTACGTGGCCAGAAACGACCCGCATCTGACGCAAGGCGATTTGCGCTTTGAACCGAAGGTTGCGCTGACCGATCAAAGCGACGACGGGCTCGCCTCAATTCGCGTCATTGTCAATGGTGCCGCCGCCCACATGGTTGCCGACGGCTGGCTGCTGGTGGAGCACGGCTTCGATCAAGCGCCACGCGTGCGCCGCCTGATGGAATCGACTGGCTTTCAGTCGGTCACCAGTGTGCGCGACTTGGCGGGCATCGAACGCGTCACGCTCGGCCAACTGGCCGTCGCCCACGAACTATAATTCGCAGCAACTATTGCAGAGAAAATCGTATGAGTACCCAAGACAAAATTCGCGAAACCGTCACCGGCCACCCAGTCGTATTGTTCATGAAAGGCTCGCCACAATTCCCGATGTGCGGCTTCTCCGCCAGCGCCATCCAGATTCTGAAAGCCAGCGGCGTCGACAAGCCATTCACGGTGGACGTGCTGCAAGACGAAGACATTCGCCAAGGCATCAAGGAATACGCCAACTGGCCGACCATCCCGCAGCTCTACGTCAACGGCGAGTTTGTCGGCGGCGCGGACATTTTGCGCGAGATGTATCAGTCGGGGGAGCTGAAGCAGTTGCTCGGCACGGATAAGTAACACGAGTTATGCCTCACTTGGGGAGGATATGTGGGAATCATCGACACGATAAAAGACGTTGTCAGCCTCGTTCAGAAAGCCGACAACATCGATTTGGTGAAGCACGTGCTCGCGCTACAGACCCAAGCGCAGGAAATGTTGGACGAAAATCGTGCATTGAACGCCCGCCGCGAAGAGCTTGAAAAGCTCCTGACGTTCGCAAAAACTGTCCACTTCCTGGAGCCCTTCTATTTTGCAGAAAACGACAACATCCCGCTTTGTGCCCGGTGTTGGGAAGTGAACAAGACGGCAGTACACGTCGTGAGCATCTTCAAGGATGCTCACGAAGCTCGCTGGGACTGTCCAGAATGCAAATACATGTACATGATCGATCTTTGAGGTGGCCATCAGTGAGGCATACCCACCCGGTCAACTCGGACGTGCGCGCCACCGATGAATCGCGATCAGTTGAAAAAGTGTGCATTCGTTGACGCCTGCCACGTCCAGTGGCGGCAGCGGCAAGTCACGCACATCAGCTGCTATGGCGCTCCCTGACTTTTCAACCCTCGTCATTGCCGAGCTTCTCGCTACTCATAGTGCGGTGCTGGATGAACTACGTCGTCGCGACGTGGTTCGCTCAACAAACAACCCGACTGGCGATTATGCTGAGTGGCTTGTTTCAAAAAAACTCAGGCTTACACTCGCAACAAATTCCGCCAAGGGATTTGACGCCACCGATTCCCATGGACTGCGTTACCAAATCAAAGGTCGTCGAGTAACCCCCGAGAATAAATCCACCCAGTTGGGCGTCATCAGAAGTCTCGATGGCAACCATTTCGATTTTCTTGTCGGTGTCGTCTTCGATGCAAATTGGCAGGTTCGCTGTGCCGCAAAAATACCTCATCACGCCGTTATGGGGTTGGCCACATTTCGACAACACGCAAATGGATACATCATGCATCTGCGACCCAACGTTCTTGACGATCCGTGCGTTGAGGACATTTCCCATGAACTACGCAGCTAGCCTAGCGCTCAAGCGGGACGGCGCAAAAGCGCGCCGTCCATCAGATCCAAGTTATGCGGCATAGTTCGACGCCCGCTGACCAACCTCTTTGCCATGACGAGATCGAGTGGTTGAACGCCTACGCAAACGAGGTACAAACGACATTTTGTGCTCGCTTCGAGAGTGCGGCTCATCGTTTCAAGATTTCGCAGCCTCTACTTGATCGTTTCGCACTTGCAGTTGCGACTGTGCGGGCGAACTCTGCGTCACATTTTCGCGCCGTCGATGAGGCGCATAACGAGTTATGTATAGCCGCCGCTCTCCTGGAGAACTCTAAGCCTGTGTTCACCTGCCTCGAATATGAGCCCGCGCTTTCGGGTTGCGCGAAGTCCATCGATTTTCGTGCAACTACGGAAGATGATGTAACCGTCTATGTTGATGTCAAAACCATTAAGCCCTTGGCCATAGACCGTTGGGAACAATTCACGAGAGCGCAGGCCGAGGGCTGGTTTCCTTCCAATGTCTCCGTTAGGCTTTCAGAAGTTGGACTTGGCGGCACACTCTGGCACAACATGTTCGCTGCCCGTAGTCGCATGCTCGAGTACTCGCTCGAACTGGAGCACAAGATTGCAGATGGCAATCTATCTGCGAGCAACTCGCTGTTTGTTCTCGCACTCTGCGGCGCGGGATTTTCTTGGCGTCAGGACGAATTGGAAGATTTTGTCAGCTATTACCGCTCCGGCACCCATAGAGGCGATGACCCATTGGGCAACGTCGAAGCTCGCCACATTCAGGAGAAACGAATAGTCATCACCCGCACAATTTCCCGTTTTGCTTGCATGCGTCGCCCGCACGGGGACATTTCGCCGAAGCGACTGAACTGGGATGTTAAACCCCCGCATGCCCCACACTTCGCATGAAACCCGTTCGGGATGCTCAGGCACCCGACCAGACCTGCCTGAATGCCGAATTCAGCCCCCCGTCACCCGCCCCTCCTCAAGATGCAATTTGTGTACACCCGGCAGATCGATAATTTCCCGATCATGGCACGCCACCACCACACAATTGTTGTCCGATGCGGTTTGACGCAGCAACGCGACAATCTGCTCGCGCGCGGCGCGATCGAGATTTGCCGTCGGCTCGTCGACTAACAGCAGGCGCGGGTTTAATACCTTGGCTCGCGCGAGCGCCACCTGCTGACGTTCGCCGCCGGACAGGCGCTTCGGCTGCACGCTCATCACGGAACTGAGGCCCGCCCAGTCAATCGCCTCGGCGGTGATTGCGTCGCGTGCAGCTTTGTCGACGCCGCGCAGCTTCAGGCCGTACTCAATGTTGGCAGCGATACCGGAATGAAACAGGTACGGATGCTGATGCACGTAGATGATGTCGCGTCGCAAGGCATCTGGATAGGCGGCACCGTTCAACGTCAACGCGTCAAAACGCATGTTTAGTTCGTCGGCCGGTTCCAGCCCGGCGATGATACGCAGCAACGTCGATTTGCCACTGCCGTTATCGCCCGTCAGCGCATAGATGCGACCGGCGTCTAGGTTCAGATCAGCGATGTCGAGCAAGCGCCGCTCACCGAACGATTTGCGCAGCGATCGAATATGGAGCAACGCGCTCATTTCATGCCGCCTTCGCCCTGAAAGTAATTCAACGCCGCGTTGATGCCGAGCGCGAGCACAATCAACACCATACCGAGCGCGATGCCCTGCGCAAATTCACCTTTTGCTGTCTCGAGTGAAATCGCGGTGGGGATGCTGCGCGTGAGTCCGGCGATGTTGCCGCCGACCATCATGGCGCAACCAACTTCGGAAATCACGCGGCCAAAGCCGTTGAATAAACCTGCCATGACCGCAAAGCGGACTTCAAACAGGGTCGTCAGTGCCGCGCGAAGCTTGGTTGCGCCGAGTGACAACGCGGTCTCGCGCACGATGCGATCCGCCCCTTGCACAGCGGTGAGCGTGAAGGCAGCGAGCACCGGAAAGGCGATGATGGCTTGTCCGATGATCATCGCCTCTTGCGTGTACAACAGCTCCCACGCGCCGAATGGGCCGCTGCGCGCCAGCAATACATACAGCACCAGTCCGACCACCACGGTCGGGAAACTGAGAAAACTTTGCAACACAATCACGCAGGCGCGCCGACCGCGAAACGGCACCGTGGCTAGGAAAAATCCCAACGCCACCGCGAATGGCGTGGCGAACAACAGCGCGGCGAGCGAAACTTTCAGCGATACGCCAATGATCGTCCACAGTTGCGCATCGAAGCTGAACAACAAACGAAATGACTCGGCGATGGCGGAAGAGAGTTCCAAGTGAGTCGGCCTAGTCGGTGGGTGGAACGCCGGGCGTGAACAGCGATTGGCCGTCTACCTTGAGTGATCGAATCGCGTTTTGTCCGGCCGGTGAGACAATCCAGTCGGTGAATTTCAACGCCGCGTCGTGTCTGACATGCGGATGCTTGGCGGGATTGACCGGCATGATGCCGTAGGGATTGAACAGGCCCGGAACCTGACTAACGATTACTTCCAGTCCGACGCGCCCGCGATAGGCGAGGAATGTGCCGCGATCACTCAACGTATACGCGCGCATGTTTCCCGCCATCGCCAGCACTTCGCCCATCCCTTGTCCGGCTTGCACGTACCAGTTGCCTTTGGGCGCGATGCCCGCTGCACGCCACAGTGCCAGCTCCTTTTTGTGCGTCCCCGAATCGTCGCCGCGCGACACAAAGCGCGTTTGCTTTCGCGCAATGCGTTGGAGCGCGGTCGAGACATCGTTCAACCCTTTGATGTCGGCCGCATCGCTAGCAGGGCCGACGATGATGAAGTCGTTGTACATCACATCACGCCGCACGCTGCCGTATCCTTGCGCCATGAATTTATCCTCGTCAGGTCGCGAGTGCACCATCACGACATCAACGTCGCCACGCTCGCCCAGCTTCAAGGCCTGACCGGTGCCGACCGAGATCACGCGCACCTTGATGCCAGTTGTTTTTTCAAATCGAGGCAAGATGGCACCGAGCAAACCTGACGCTTCGGTGCTGGTGGTCGTGGCCAAGCGAAGTTCAACTGCGTTGGCCTGTACGCCCGCGAGCATGCCGAGCGTGGCGAGACGCAACGCGACAGAAAAAAAACGAGCGTTCAAAGACGTTGTCATGCGTTGTCAGAAAAGGCGCTTTACCCGAGACTGTGAAGTGGTAGGAGTTTCCGAATTCTAGCCTGCGAAAGCACGACAGCCAGTCGATATACTGCGGCGATGCGCATTTGGTCACCCACAAAGTATCGATTCGTCGTCGGCATCGCGGCGCTGGTCAGCCTCTCGGCGATGCTCGGCGCGCTGTTGATCGGTCAGATTAGCCTCTCGGTGGTTGACGTATTCACGACGCTCGCCTCGTTTACCGACCCCCAAGTCGAACGCTCAGTGCCCTTCGTCGTCATTTCCGAAATTCGCGGCCCACGCATCGTTGCCGCGTTTGCGATTGGTGCCGCGCTCGCCGCGGCGGGGGCCGCCTATCAAAACCTGTTTCGCAATCCGCTGGTTTCCCCGGACATTTTGGGGGTCTCGAGTGGCGCAGCGCTCGGGGCGGTGCTCGGCATTTTCCTGGCGCTGCCGCTCATTGCCATTCAAGGCATGGCACTGCTCGGCGGACTGGCGGCGGTGGCGGCGATTTATTGGATCGGTCAGCGCATCCGCGGTCACGATCCAGTCCTCACGCTGGTGTTGGCCGGCGTGGTGGTCGGCTCGCTGCTCGCCTCCGGCATCGCGCTCACCAAATATCTAGCCGACCCGTACAACCAGTTGCCGACCATCACCTATTGGCTGCTCGGCAGTTTCGCCGGCATCAGCAAGCACGATTTGGCGATGGCGCTGCCGCTGATGGCAGCTGCGTTTGTGGTGCTGTTCGCGCTGCGTTGGCGCATCAACTTGCTGGCGCTCGCCGATGACGAAGCGCGCGCCCTGGGTCAGAATGTCGAACGACTGCGTTTGCTGGTGATCGTTGCCGCGACACTGATGACGGCAGCCTCGGTGGCGATTTGCGGCATCGTTGGTTGGATTGGCTTGGTGGTGCCGCACGCAGTGCGTTTACTTGTCGGCGCCGAATTTTCGCGTTTGCTGCCGCTCTCGATGCTGGTCGGCGGTACCTTCATGTTGGTGGTTGACACCATCGGACGCAGCATCGCGCAAATTGAAATTCCACCCGGCGTATTGACGGCTGCAATCGGCACACCGGTGTTCATTTGGTTGATGGCCGTCACGTTTCGGCGGTCAACATGAGTTTGCTTGGCGCAGACAATCTGGGCATCGGCTATCCGCGACGCCGCATTGCGTCGAGTATTTCGTTCGCGGTCGAGTCAGGACAGGCGCTTGCGGTACTCGGCCCTAACGGGTGTGGCAAGACCACGTTGTTTCGCACGCTGCTCTGCCTCATGCCCGCGCAGGAAGGCAGTATTCTTATTGGTGGCGCGTGCATCAATACCATGTCGCCCGCTGACATCGCTCGACAAATTGCCTACGTACCGCAAAACGCCGCAGGATTTTTCAATTTCAGCGTCATGGAAGTCGTCACCATGGCGCGCGCGCCGCACCTCGGCTGGTTTGGCGCACCCGGTCCACGCGACCGCGAAATTGCCATGGGCGCGCTATCGCAAGTGTCGATGGCCGATTTCGGCGACCGCGAATTCTCGGAGCTGTCCGGTGGGGAACGCCAGTTGGTGATGATCGCGCGTGCCCTGGCCTCACAAGCCAAGTGCCTGTTGCTCGACGAGCCGACGGCGAGTCTGGATTTCGGCAATCGCTTGATGGTGCTCGACACCCTCGTTGCGTTGAAGTCGCGCGGCGTTGCGATCCTGTTCACGACACACGCGCCGGAAAACGCGCGGCGTGTATGCGGCAACGATGCAGATCGCACCTTGACCATTTCGCGCCACGGCGCGGTGACGATCAGTAGCACGGCTGCTGCGCTACAACCAAAAGCGCTTGCGGCGCTGTACGGAATCCATGAACGTGTATTCGCACAGCCTGTCGCTTGAATTGAAACTCCCCTATTGACGCGCACTTTCAGGCAAAAATGTCTCAAAACGCCCGCCCCGCCTTGTGTTTCGTGAAACTTTCCCGATGATGTCAACTTCATTTCCGCGCGCCATACTCGCCGCGTTCACCGCCCTGATCATGACTTCCACCGCCGCGCAAACTCTCAGCTTCAAAGACATTCTCGATCGCCCCGCGCGCCCAACACCGACGCACAAGATTGCGTATGGCGATCACGCCGATCAATACGGCGAACTGTGGCTACCCGAGTCGACGTCACCGCGTCCGGTCGTGATGCTCATCCACGGCGGCTGCTGGCGCGCCGATTTGCCGGGCCCGGAGTTAGTCGCGTTTTTGGCCGACGCGTTGCGACAGCAAGGCGTGGCGGTGTGGAGCATCACCTATCGACGCGTAGGCACCAAGGCAGAAAACTTTTCGCCCTACCCCGACACGTTCCGCGACGTCGCCGCGGCCACCGACAAGCTCACTGAATTGGCACCGAAGCACGGTCTCGACCTCTCCCGGGTGGTGACGACGGGACACTCGGCCGGCGGCCACCTCGCCCTGTGGATTGCCGCGCGTTCGCGCCTGCCCACGGATTCGCCGCTTTATGCCGCTAGGCCGTTGGCCATCCACGCCACGGTCGGCATCGCGGCATTGCCTGATTTGCAATATGCCAAGGCTGCTTCTGCACATGCGTGCGGCGTGGACACGGTGGATTTACTCATCGACACAAAAAATCGCCAAGACGCGTACCGCGATACGTCCGTCACGTCGCTACTTCCGCTTAACCTTGCGCAGACTCTCATCAGTGGCGTGTATGACGGCATTGCCGCGCCAGCGCACGCGCTTCGTTACCGCGAGCGCGCCAAGGCCAAGAATGAAACCGTCACCCTCGTCACGCTCGACGACGCCGGGCACTTTGAATTGATCGCGCCGTGGACTGCGCCTGGCATGCGTGTCGTCGAAACGATTCTGTCGGCGCAAAAGGGGCGCAAATGAAACACTTCCTGCTGATGTACGACTTCGTGCCCGACTACCTGGAACGGCGCGGCGTTTATCGCGCCCAACACTTGGCGTTGGCGCAGGCCGCGAAGGCGCGCGGCGAGCTGGTATTGGCCGGCGCGCTGGCAAATCCCGCCGATGGCGCAGTGCTGGTGTTCAAAGGCGAAGCACCCGCCGTGGCCGAAGCGTTTGCGAACGCCGACCCTTACGTGATCAATCGGCTGGTCACACGTTGGCGCGTGCGCGAGTGGACCACCGTCGTCGGGGATGACGCGATGGTGAAAGTGACGATCTAATCGCCGTGATACTTGAACGAAATACTCATCTTGGCGCGAAACACAATCTCGCCACGCTTGCCCACCTTGATGTCGAGCCTCGAAACTTCCGCGATGCGCAAGTCGCGCAGCGATTTGCCTGTGGTGATGACGGCATTCTTGGCCGCATCCGCCCACGACACTTTGCTGGTGCCGACAATCTCGATGACTTTGTAGACCGACGATTCTGCGGCCTTCGTTGCCTTCGTCGCTGTTACGGTTTTTTTCGCCATGCTGCCCTCCAAAATTTTGTAGTTGGACGTTCACACTACGCCTCACTCGGGTCGTTGGCAAGACCAGCGGCTGTTTGCCGGTAATTAAATATAGAACTCGTGCGTGGCCCGCCGCAATTGGTCATCCACTGGCGAGTGCGTGAATGGACGACCGTGGTGGGTGAGGGCACCAGTGTGAAGATAGTATTGAACGGTTAGAATCACGGGCGCGGACGCAGACTGAAAACTGGTTTTGATGAGTGGATTTTGGTTTCAAATATTGACCGTCATCGCCTTTCGGTTGAAACAAGCAGTAAGCGGAGCCGCCTGAATCCTGTCTGCCGCGCGGCCTGGATTGCGCCAGCTGCCGTTTCAGCTTTTGATTTTTCGTTGATTTCACTGTGACTTTTTTGCTGCCTATCTGGTGTGTGGTTTTCAAATGGAATGTAAGATTGACTCCCCTTCTACTCACATCGTTTTTTGCAGCCAATGAAAATTCTCGAATACGTCGGTCTTGACACGTCCCATGTCAAGGCCAGCTACCGAAAGGTAGCCGCTGCGATTGCTCGTCTCGACTTTCGTGCAGCGCAAGTCAAAAAACTGGCCAATCTGAGCCACGGCAAGTTTTACCGGGCCAAACTCAATGACACCGACCGGCTGTTGTTTTCGCTGGTGCGACACCATGGCGAGGTCTGCGCCCTCATGCTGGAGGTGATTGCCAACCATGACTATGACAAGTCACGATTCCTGCGCGGGGCGGCGATTGATGAGGACAAGATGGCAGACAGTGACGCCGACGAAGCCGTGCGTGATGCAGAGCCGGTGCGATACCTGCACCCACACAGTACCGCGATCCATCTGCTTGACAAGCCGATTTCGTTCGACGATGCACAAGAAGCTATCTATCGTCAAATACCCCCGCTCATTGTTGTTGGCAGCGCGGGTAGCGGCAAGACGGCGCTGACACTGGAAAAACTCAAGCACACCCAGGGCGAAGTGCTCTACGTCACCCTCTCCCGCTATCTGGCGCAGAGCGCGCGCGAACTGTATTACGGAAACGGATTCGAGCACAGTGCGCAAGAGGCGGTGTTTCTCTCCTATCGTGAGTTCATTGAATCGATTCGCGTCCCGCCCGGACGGGAGGCCAATTGGCGCGATTTCGCTGGATGGTTTTTGCGCATGCGCAATACCTTCAAAGGTCTGGATGCCCATCAGGTCTTTGAGGAGATTCGTGGCGTGATTTCAGCCGGCGCAGGTGGTGTCTTGTCCCGGCTTGACTACGGCGCGCTTGGTGTACGGCAGTCCATATTTCCTGCCGATCAACGCGACACACTTTATGATCTGTTCGAAAAGTATCGCGCCTGGCTTGAAGACACGCAACTCTACGACCTCAATCTGGTGGCGCAGCAATGGCAGTCGTTGGCCACGCCGCGCTACGACTTTGTGGTCATTGACGAAGTACAGGACATCACCACCGTTCAATTACGGTTGGTGCTCAAGACGCTCAAAAAGCCTGGCAATTTTTTGCTCTGTGGCGATTCCAACCAGATCGTTCATCCCAACTTCTTTTCGTGGAGTCAGGTAAAGAGTCTCTTTTGGCAGGATGCCAAACTCGCCGAGCGACAGCAATTGCATGTGCTCACGACAAATTTTCGGAACGGGCTTGAAGCGACCCGGGTCGCCAACCAACTGCTCAAAATAAAACAACGGCGATTTGGCTCGATTGATCGGGAAAGTAATTATCTCGTCCAGGCCGTCGGCGACGAGGCAGGACAAGTCGCGCTAATACAAGACAAGGAGACAACAAAACGCGAGTTCGACCAAAAAATCCGCCAATCGACTCAATTTGCAGTCTTGGTCATGCGTGATGAGGACAAGGCGGAAGCACGAAAATACTTCACGACACCGCTCTTGTTCTCGATTCATGAAGCCAAGGGGCTCGAATACGAGAACATCGTCCTCTACCGCTTTATCTCTGATCATCGCACCGAATTCAACGACATCGTCGACGGTGTTATCAAGACAGATCTAGCCGTTGAATCGCTCGATTACCGGCGCAGCAAACACAAAGACGACAAGTCGCTAGAGGTCTACAAATTCTTCGTCAATGCCCTCTATGTCGCATTGACGCGGGCCATCAAGAACGTCTACGTGATCGAGTCCGATACCGCGCATCCGCTATTTGAACTGCTCGATTTAACCATCGGTCAAGTCGCCGTCGAGGCAAAACAGTCCAGCGTCGAAGACTGGCAGAAGGAGGCACGCAAGCTCGAGTTGCAGGGCAAGCAAGAGCAGGTCGAGGCTATTCGCCGCACCATTCTTAAACAAGCACCGGTGCCGTGGCCGGTGTTCGGCGAAACCAAGGTCACCGAACTGTTGATTAAGGTATTTCGCGAACAGGTTCCCGGCACAAAAATGAAGCAGCAGCTCTACGAATACGCAACTTGCTTTGATGAACCACAACTTGCGCATTGGCTACAAACCGAAGCAAATTTTGAGCAAGCAAGAGGTTTTGCGCAACAGATTCCGACCTTGGGGCGCAAGAGTTACGCCAACTATTTCAACCGTCACTTCAAGGATGTCTTGCAGCAGTGTCGTCAGTACGGTATCGCGCACCGCTTGCAGATGAACCAGACACCGCTCATGGCCGCCGCTGCCGCAGGGAACGTCGCATTGGTAGAAGCTCTGCTCGACATCGGTGCCGACCGCGAAGCCGTCGATCACTATGGCTATAACGCCCTGCACTGGTCAATGCGCGAAGCGTTCCGGGATCGGAAATTTGCCAGCGGCCCATTTGCTGCGCTTTACGAATTGCTCGCGCCGGCCAGCGTCGATGTCAATACCGGTGATCGGCTGGTGCGTATTGACCGTCACCTGTCTGAATATTTTCTCTTTCAGACGCTATGGGTAATGTTCAAGTCGCGCTTCACGTATCCGCAACGCAGAGGCATCGCCGCATTTGACACGCAAAGTATCCTTGACGCTTGGCAGCATCTGCCGGCCAATGTCGTGCGCCCGGAACGAAAAATGCGCCAACACCTTTCAGGCGTGCTGGCGCGAAATGAAATCGACCGTGAATACGCCTATAACCGGAATCTGTTCACGCGCATGACGCAGGGTTTGTATCAGTTCAATCCAAAACTCGCCATCCGTTCGCGTCAGGGCGATGAAGAGACTTGGAAGCCGATTTTTGAGGCGCTCAACCTACGGCTGATAAACGAATTTGCCCACGAAAATGGATGGAGCAGTACTGCAAGAACCATCGACAAATTGCATTCGTTGGCGGGCTTGCCCGAACGTACGCCAGCGATCGCCGCCGAGCACTGGCTGAGACGCAAGCGTGAAGAAATCGCAAAATCTAACGAGGCGCATGCCGCCAAGGCGCGCGACCTCGCGGCGCGCGCGGCTGCGATCCGCCAACAGCCTGTCAAGTGGGGCACAAAAGCATCGAAACGATTGGAGATTGAACGCGTGCGGCGAGAAATTGAAGAGCGCAATAAGCGATGAATAACGCATTGCCCGGCGAGCAAGCGCACTGTAGGACATCGGCACCATACCCGTTGAACCTCCTTACGGCCATCTGCTTTTGCATGTCCGCTTCGCAAATAGACGCTCCAAGCTTTTCCTTACAGCGCCGTCCGAATATCCCAAAGCTCCGGAAACAGCCGCACATTCACCATCTCGCGCAGATACGCCACGCCAGACGTACCACCGGTGCCGCGCTTGAAGCCAATGACACGTTCGACCGTGGTGACATGACGAAAACGCCATTGACGAAAGTAGTCTTCGAGATCGACCAGCTTTTCGGCGAGCTCGTACAAATCCCAATGCTCCTTGGTGTTCGCGTACACCTTGGCCCACGCTGCAGCGACGCTGTCATTGGCGACATACGGCATCGACCAATCGCGGTCGGTCGCGGCAACGTCGAGCGTGAAGCCGCGCTTGGCGAGTAAGCGATTGGCCTCGTCGTAAATGGATGGTGACTCAAGCATCGCCGTGAGTTGACCGTGAATGTTGGGCTGATGCGCGAAGGGTTTGAGCATGGCGCGATTCTTGTTGCCAAATAGAAATTCGAGCATGCGGTTCTGGTGCGACTGAAACCCGGACGCCTTCGCCAGTGAATCACGAAACGCGGAGTACTCGGTCGGCGTCAAGGTGGCAAGAATGTCCCACGATTGAATGAGGTTGTTCATCACGCGAGAGACACGCGCCATCATCTTGAATGCCGGTGACAAATCTTCGCGCTGGATGCATTCACGCGCACGCTTCAGTTCGGCTAACGCCAGTTTCATCCACAGTTCTGTCGCCTGATGCTGGATGATGAACAACAGTTCGTTGGGCTCGCTCGAGAGCGGCTGCTGGGCACCGAGCAATTGATCGAGCTTCAGATAATCGCCGTAACTCATTTCGTTGCGGAAATTATCGAAGGCCCCTTCAGGCAATTTTTCGTCGGCGCTCATGTTCGGCTAGTGTCGCGACTCAGAAATAGCGGTGCAAATGAAACGGATGGATTTTTTCGCAGGGCAAGGCGCGAGGAGGCGACATAGCCCGGGCTATGGCAACGACGAGCAACGCCGCCATGCGGAAAAAGACGCCGTTTCATGTATCGATATTTCTGTGTCACGACACTAGTACATGGGCAGTGAAGCTTTCAAGACCACGCCGGTTTGCGCTTCCGTGATCAGAATGGTGCGCGGGTCAGCCGCATCGAGCGTCAAACCGCAGATCCAATCGCCGCGCGACGAGTCCACCCGGTACTTCGGCTCACCGCGTTTGTCAAACATCCATACGCAGCCCATGCCGTGATGCGCCACAAATAGATTGTCGTCGCTATCGATCACCAAACCACGCGGTCCCGCTTTTGACCCAAACCCGCCGGAGAGCACAATGGCGCGGCCGACTCTTGAGACGCCAGCATCGACCAACGGCACGCGCCAAATCGCGTTGTCACCGGTGACGGCCATCATCAGCGTTTGTTCGTTGGCCACCAGCGCCAAGCCCGCCGGGCCGGGAATATCGCTCACCAGCCGCTGCAATTCGCCGTTGGCGTTGAGCCGATACAGCGCGCCGTCCGCTTGCTGCAGTCCGCTTTGTCCGGCATCGGAAAAATACAAATCACCGTTGCTGGCAAACGCTAGGTGACTGACGCCCAGAAATCGCTGGCCAATGTAGTGCGTCACCACCGGCGTCAGTTTTCGCAGGCTCACATCGAACTGCAATATGCCGTGCCGCTGATCGGCGATGAACAAGCGACCATCAGCGTGAAATTTCAAACCGCTCGGCCAACCGTCGTATTTGCTCATCAAGTCCCACTCGCCGGTCGGCGTCAGCCGAAAAATGCGTCCGAATGGTGTATCCGCAATCCACAGATTGCCACTCGCATCCACGCACGGCCCATCGAGAAAACTGTGAATGTCACGCCCCGCTAGATTGGCGTGTGACCAGGCATTGTCGGCACCGAACTCATGCAGAAATGACGGTAACTCAAAGTGGGTGTCGGTGGTCAGAGATAGTGGCGTGGAGTACATGGCGGCTCGTGCAATCGAATTGGCTGCATTATGCGGCAGACGACGGGCTTGTTGCCGCTGTGCGGCGAGGGCGCGTCAAGGACATGCTGCTCGCGCAGTAAAGGGCACCTCTAAAAATTCACTGAAGCCGCGCTGGTGGCGTTGCAAAGCCGCTCAAAATGCTCATGTACTACGTGTACACTGCGCTTTTTCGCGACTTTGCGCCTTGCCATCATCGGCTTGATTGAATTTTTAGAGGTACCCTAAAATCGGCACATGGCAACCGCTCACCGACCGCGCTGGCAATTCTGGATAGATCGCGGCGGCACGTTTACCGATATCGTCGCGCGCCGTCCGGACGGCGAACTGGTCACGAATCAAAGGGGTCAGCGTGAATTGTTTTACAGAATGCCAAAAATAAATCACGCTAACCCCTTTAATTAGTCAGCCATTGGCAAAACAAATAACCCTCACCCCTTTAATTCTGCTGACCCCTTTAATTCTGTGATCGGCAAATTCACAAACTCTCGTTTGGCAGGAAGTATCCATGCGACGTCACAATTGACGTATCTCCGCAGGTAAGCAGCCTCCGCCAGTATAAAGGTTGACTGGGCAACAAAACGGGCGTAATGTCCGGTTTTATACCCAGAGACACCCTCCTCAATGGCCACTGTTCTTACGACCGAATCGCGCAATTCCGCCGTCTACGAGTATCTTGATGCAGCGCGTAAACAGCACTCCCAAGTGGCCTTGGCGAAGTTGCTTGAAGTCGATACACGGACACTGCGCCGGTGGGAAGCGCGGCAAAGCGAGCCACCGCGTTACATCATCCCCGCCCTCAAACAACTAATGTTGCCGTTGCTGCCTGATCAACCTGAAGACGCAGATTTCACATTCATCGATCTGTTCGCGGGTATTGGGGGCATACGCACTGCATTCGAAGGCATGGGCGGGCGTTGCGTGTTTACCAGCGAATGGGATAGCTACGCCCAGAAAACTTACGGCGTGAATTTTCCCGACGGACATTCTATTGCGGGAGATATTACGCAAGTTGATGAGCGAGGTGTTCCCGACCACGACGTGCTACTCGCGGGTTTCCCTTGCCAACCGTTCTCGATCGCAGGGGTATCCAAGAAAAATGCGCTTGGGCGAGCTCACGGTTTTGCAGACGAGACTCAAGGCACGCTTTTTTTCGACATCGCCCGAATTATCGCGGCCAAGCGCCCAAGGGCTTTCTTGTTGGAGAACGTCAAGAACCTTACATCGCACGACAAGGGCCGAACATTTGATGTCATCAAACGCACGCTGACCGAACAGCTTGGCTATCACATCCACTACAAAGTTATCGATGCAGCGCACTTCGTGCCGCAGCATCGAGAGCGAATCATCATTGTCGGATTTCGTGAACCTGTTGGCTTTGACTGGGCCGCACTGCAACTACCTGAGAAAGGGAATAGAAAGCTCGCGGAAGTTTTCCATAAGACAGATGGAAGCGAACCAGAATTGCCTTGGGACGATGGCAAGTACTTTGATCACAAGAAAAACAAGGTGTTGCCGAAGTACACGTTGTCAAACCTCCTGTGGGAATACCTGCAGGGCTACGCGGAAAAGCATCGATTGAAGGGAAATGGCTTCGGGTTTGGCCTTGTCACCGGAAAAGACATTTCGAGAACGCTTTCCGCACGGTATTACAAGGACGGTTCAGAGATTCTGATCAAGCAATTGCGAAAAAATCCACGCCGGTTGACGCCGCGCGAGTGCGCGCGGCTGATGGGCTTTCCCGATACGTTCAAAATTCCTGTGTCGGATACGCGTGCTTACCAACAGTTTTCTGGTTCCACCGTTGTCCCACTGGTCTCGTGGGCGGCAGGTGGAATGAGGCCATTTATCTCCAAGCTTCTTTGCAGCGATACTATTCCACTGGAGTTACAAACAACAGTGGAGAGAATTCAAATGGCTGAAAAGACGAATCGATGGTCTCGCGAAGAACTTCTTGTCGCGTTCAATCTTTATTGCCAGTTGCCATTTGGTAAATTGCACAAAGGCAATCCAGAAATTATTCAACTTGCAGCAGTGATTGGTAGAACACCGTCATCGGTTGCCATGAAGCTTGTGAACCTAGCGAGCCTTGATCCTGCGATTACTGCGAGTGGCAGAAAAGGACTCGGTAACGCGTCTACAGCCGACAGAGCAATTTGGAGCGAATTCCATGACGACTGGGAGGGGCTCGCGTTAGAGAGCGCGCAGACCCACGATGCGTTCGCCAGCGCGGCAAAAATTTCTATCGTCAATGAGGAAGCTTCAGAAGCCGACATGCTTACCGACTACGAAGGCATAACGAAGTCAGTGATCGTGAGGGCTCGCGTCAGGCAATCGTTCTTTCGACGTGCAGTATTGAGCAGCTATAAGAATCGATGCTGCATTACTGGTGTGGAGGACTCGCGTCTGCTAATCGCGAGTCACATTGTTCCATGGGGAATGGACGTAAAGAATCGACTGAACCCCCGCAATGGTCTTTGCTTATCCGCGCTGCATGACAAGGCATTCGATAGGGGATTGATTACGATAACAACGGACTTTCGAGTCAAAGTGTCCAAGGCACTGAAGGCTCAAGAATCGAACGCGTTCATTCGGGACACCCTAGTTTCAATCGACGGACGGTCGATCTCAATGCCGGATAAATTCGTGCCCGATAAAACTTTTCTCATGCGGCACGAAGCCGAAATTTTTGTCTGTTAGTTAGCAGTTTCCAAGGAGCAGCGATATGCCACAAATTAGCGAGACTGGCGTCGAAATCCCCGTGAATGGTGAAAAGCCTAAGTTGGCTGGCATGTACTTAGCACTGTTTCACGGTCGCGAATCGCCCGATGAACCGATGGACTGCTGGGGCTTCAATGGCCCCCTTATTGGACCGATTCTTTGGTGCGGCACGACCTACGCTATGGATATCAAGATAGCGTTTGTGAGCCACGATGATGAAGAAAAATACTTTGGCACTGTCGACCACTCTAATGGCCATGTAATTTCCATGGTTGGAATCAAGGGGGTCAGGGTGAATGTTTTAAAGAATGCCAAAAATAATCACCCCAACCCATTTAATTGAAACGCTTGGCGACAGACTCGCATTCTGGGGAGTCAGCAGATTTACAGATACATTATCTGGCCACCGAACAGCCCGAAACTTGTCGCTGGTGCGGGACGCGAACCGAGTTCGATGTGCTTGAGGGTGGCTTGCAACTCCACGATTGCGCACGCTGCAAGGTGCGCTACGTCGTGGAGTTTGAGTAAGTAAGCATGAAGAGCAAAACTAAAGGGGTCAACGGGACTAAAGAGGTCACATCTTGTATTACTGCATTTTTAAAAATGCAGTAATACAAGATGTGGCTCCTTATTGACCCGGGCTGGCATGTCTCATGTCGAATGAACAAACACGGAGATGTTATCCCGTACGCAGCCCAAAATGGCGACGGTTACACATTAGAGGCGCTGCTGGGCATAAAGCCAAATTCAAAAGCAGCGCCTGACTTCCTAGGCTGGGAAATAAAGGCGTACGGGAGCGGCAAGGTCACGTTAATGACGCCCGAACCAGATACAGGTTTCTACGGCGAGAACGGCGTAAAAGCATTTGTCAAAAAATATGGGCACGATGCGGGCAACGACGTTTTGTATTTCACAGGTATCCACCGAGCTGGCCAGTTGTGCAGCGCCTCGGGGCAGACGCTTGTCATAAGTGGCTTCGACCATCACACTAGGAAAATAGTTGATGTCAAGGGCGGGATAAATCTAATCGACCAACGAGGCAACGTATCGGCGGGATGGAGTTTTGAGGGACTCATCGCCCACTGGTCAAGGAAACACGCTGCGGCCGCGTACATTCCGTATGAGAAAAAGCGTGGTATCCCGCCCGCGTATCAGTACGAAAGTCCCGTCTTGCTTGGTGAAGAAACTGAGTTTCCGCTCTATCTGGCGGCGCTTCAAAGCGGGCTCATTGTCTACGATCCAGGGTCGAAGGTGATGAACGCCAGCGGAGCAAACGCAACGGTCAAAGCAAGAAGTCAGTTCCGAATACCCGTTGCAAGACTATCGGTTCTGTACAAGAAATTTGGGCCTGCTGCAATGTAATAGTCAAAGAATAGTCAAAGGTGTTCAGGGTTATTTGTTTTGCCAAGGGCTGACTAATCAAAGGGGTTAGCGTGATTTATTTTCGGCATTCTGTAAAACAATTCACCATGACCCCTTTTATTTCATTTTGATTTCGAGCAGCGCTGGCAACTGGTTGAGTATCTGAAGACACTGTAGCGACGGCGGCCGCTCGCGCTAGCGCATCAGCCGCGCGGCGCGTCGAAGACGGCTCGATGCGTGAACCGCCGATGACGCGTGGTAGCGAGCACACGACCGGTCTCGCAAGGAAACTTCTTCCAACGAACGGGAGGCAATATGACGGATACATCTGACCACAACAATTTTGCTGATGCCGCCACGCCAACGGTGAGCGCGACCGACGAAGCCGCCGTCATAAAGCGCCGTCGCGAAGCTTTGTACCCGGACGGCGAAGCCCCCACCACCACCTGGGGGCTGGCGTTCTCGGGGGGCGGCATCCGCAGTGCGACGTTTTGTCTGGGCGTGCTGCAAGCATTGGCGCAAGCGAAGTTTTCGCAGTGCGACGCACACGCCAAAAGCGGCACGACGCCGTTGCTGGCACGATTCGATTATCTGTCGACGGTCAGTGGCGGCGGCTACATCGGTGCTTTCTTCTCAGCGCTGTTTCGTCCGCGCGCGCGCGACCAGAAAACCGGCGCGGCCATCAGCATTGCGCCGGAACAAGCGGCCCGCGATGCCTATGCCACGCTCCAGCACGACCCGCCGGGACGGTTAGCCGGTGTCTCACCCGCCGATCCCACCGACCCACCCATCCGTTGGCTGCGCGAAAACGGGCGCTATCTGGCACCCAGCGGGCCGGGCGACTTGCTGTATGACGTCACCATCGCGCTGCGCAATCTGCTGGCCATCCATTACGTGGCGGGTATCACCCTGCTGACGATATTTTTGCTCACTTTTTCGTTTCGTTATCTGGCCGGCGAATGGCTCGGCAAACCTGCGGCGGCGGTTGAGCGGATGGTGCAGCCGTCGCAGTTGGTTTCGCTCGATGCCATCTGGGGCAGCCCGTGGTTTGTGATTGTGGGCGCGTGGATCGCGCTGGTGATTGTGCCGATTGGTGTGGCCTATTGGTATCGGCTCGACAGCCCGCCTGCGCGCTGGTACTCACCCGCCAATCCATGGGTCGCTGCCACGGTTGTGTGCGTGCTGGCGATCTGGGTATTTTTTCTCAGCCTTAACTTACCCCTTAACGCGCAAGGCATGGCCGTGTTCCCGCAGGCGTTGCTGGTTTTTCAAGACCCCGGGGAGCACGGCAAGTCTGCAACGCTCGCGGTGCTTACGATCATCATCGCGCTTTCAGTCATGGTGTTTCTAGTGACCAATAGAAACACGGCGGATTCCGCACGGGCATTCCGCATCAAGATCACCAGCTTGTTGTCGCACTCCCTCGGCATCGCGCTGTTGATCTTGGCGTTCGCGGTAGTTGAGACCGGCGGGCAAACGCTTTACCTCTACCTCCGCAACAGTCCCGAAAGCGTGCCGATGCTGACCGGTCTGGCCACCGCAATTGCCGCGATCATCGCCGCGATCAGGCAGTTTTCGTCGCTGCTCGCCGAGCCCGGCAAGGACAGCGTGCTGTCAAAGATTCCACTGGATGTGATCCTCGGCGTGGTCGGGGTAGTGCTGCTGACAACGCTGCTCATTGCCTGGCACGCATTCGCGACCTATCTGTTTTTCGGCAACGTCGATCTGTTGCAGGTCCGCTCGGAACCACTGATCGGTGGCGCGCAGTTTGAGCTCACCGGCGACGTCCGCCCGTGGTTGTTTTTAGGGGTCTGCATCGCCGCCACCTGCGCTTCCGGCTACTTCATGGACTTCGTCAATCTGTCGAGTCTGCAAACAATGTACAGCGCGCGTTTGACCCGCGCCTATTTGGGCGCATCCAACCGCACCCGCTTCGCCGGCGGCGACCAGCGGCTGTGGAATGTCACCGAGCCTCACATCGATGACGACCTTTCTCACGCCAGCTATTACGACGACAAAAACCTCGGCCCCCGCCCACATCATCAATGTCACCATCAACGCCACCACCGGCAGCGGTGACGCGCTGACGCAACGCGACCGGCAAGGGCTGCCGATGGCGATCACGCCCAATGGGATCACGGTAGAGGGCTCGCCGTGGGGAACGAAAGGCACGGCGGTGCTGAAAATTGGCCAGTGGATCGGCATCTCCGGTGCGGCGTTTTCCACTGGCATCGGTCGTGGCACTTCGCTCGGCAAGGCGCTGGTGCTCGGGTTGACGAACGTGCGGTTGGGCTGGTGGTGGAACTCTGGCCTCAAAGACAAGATTTTTGTTCAACCCATGTGGCGAAATCAGACCTATCTGCTGCGCGAATTGCGCGCCAGCTTCATGGGCAAAGATGGCTCGCACTGGTATTTGAGCGATGGCGGGCACTTTGAAAATACGGCTGTCTTTGAACTGCTGCGGCGACAATTGGATGTGGTGGTGTGCTGCGACTGCGGCGCCGACCCGCACTACACCTTTGAGGATCTGGCGAACCTGATGCGACTTAGCCGCATCGATTTTCAGGCGGAGTTCACGCCGATCTCGCTAGCCGAGGTGCCGTTTCTGAACCCGCGCGCCGCAGAACTTGCGCCCTACTTCGCCAACGCCGCCAGCGATTTGCAGCCGGGCATCGCTAGCGACAACAAATGCGCGCTGCTCTACCGCGTCACCTACAAAGACCCCGACAACCAAACTTTGCTGAGCGACAAAACAACGTTGCTGATCGTCATCAAGCCGCGCCTCATCAAAGACACGTCGCTCGATATCGTCAACTACCAAAGTGTCAACAAGTCGTTTCCACAGCAGTCCACGGTCGCTCAGTTTTTCGACGAGGCACAGTGGGAGAGTTACCGCAAGCTGGGCGCGCTGATCGGCGGGAAGTTGTTTCCGCAGTAGATCGGGCAACGAATGCCACTAGTGTCGCGACACAGAAATAGTGGTGCAAATGAAACGGATGGATTTTTTCGCAGGGCAAGGCGCGAGGAGGCGACATAGCCCGGACTATGGCAACGACGAGCAACGCCGCCATGCGGAAAAAGACACCGTTTCATGTATCGATATTTCTGTGTCACGACACTAGGCACAACGCGGTGCGCTCAGGCACGACTAACCCCGCCGCTTGATCGCGCATGATTCGCCGTCGGCGCATGAAAAGTGCTGGCGTCGACCGTAAACGAGCGCAATGATGCAGATAGTGAAACTCTAGCACTGTAGCGGTGTTTCAGGCATAAATGCCGCAATCACCGCGCCAATGCTGGTGTTTTGCCAAAACTCACAGAGTCCTGACTGCCCGTCGACGTTGCCCAACAATCACCAGCGCCAACAGCAAAAATCCCGGCAGCGCGAACCACTCCTTGGCCGGTTGCGGATTGCGCACTTCGATGCCGATGAGGCGATGCTTGTCCGCCACATCGAGCCGCGCCTTCTCGGCCTTGCTGTCGTGGTGCCCGCGCGTCAAGGACATCCCGCTCGCGCAGTAAAATCGGCACATGGCAACCGCTCACCGACCGCGCTGGCAATTCTGGATTGATCGCGGCGGCACGTTTACCGATATCGTCGCGCGACGTCCGGACGGTGAACTGGTCACCGCCAAGCTGCTGTCCGAAAATCCTGAATCGTATCCCGACGCCGCCATCGCCGGCATTCGGCAATTGATGGGTGTCGCCGCAGGTGGGGCGATTCCGGTCGCCAACATTGAGGCGGTCAAGATGGGCACCACGGTCGCGACCAACGCGTTGTTGGAGCGCAAAGGTGAAAAAACCCTGCTCGCGATTACGCGCGGTTTTCGCGATCAATTACGCATCGCGTATCAAAACCGTCCGCGCATTTTTGACATGCACATTCGACTGCCCGCGCTGCTGTATGCCGAGGTGATCGAAGTTGATGAGCGCGTCACGGCACAGGGCGAAGTCATCACCCCACTCGACGACGCGCGCGTCAGAGACGACTTGCAGCGAGCATGGCAGAGCGGAATTCGTGCCGTGGCGGTGGTATTGATGCACGGCTATCGTTTTCGTCAACACGAAGCGCGGGTGGCGGCGATCGCACGCGAGATCGGCTTCACGCAAGTGTCGGTATCGTCCGAAGTCAGCCCTGTGATGAAAATCGTCTCGCGCGGCGACACCACGGTGGTCGATGCGTATTTGTCGCCGATTCTGCGACGTTACGTTGAACAGGTGTCGACGGCGTTGCCGAACACGCGCCTCTTTTTTATGCAATCCAACGGCGGCCTGACCGATGCCACACGCTTTCAGGGCAAGGACGCCATCCTGTCCGGACCGGCCGGCGGCATTATCGGCATGAGCGAAACTGCCGTCGCGGCCGGATTTAGCAAGGTCATCGGTTTTGATATGGGCGGCACCTCGACTGACGTCTCGCATTTCGCCGGCGCACTGGAACGCGAATTCGAGACGCAGGTGGCCGGTGTTCGCATGCGCGCGCCGATGATGTCGATTCACACCATCGCGGCCGGTGGCGGCTCGATTCTGCATTTTGACGGCCAGCGTTTTCGTGTGGGCCCGGACAGTGCGGGCGCCAATCCAGGCCCGGCGTGTTATCGACGCGGTGGGCCGCTCACGGTCACCGATTGCAATGTGATGCTGGGCAAGTTGCAACCCGCGTGGTTTCCGCAGGTGTTCGGACCTGACGGCAACGGCGCGCTCGACGTCGAAATCGTGCGACGCAAGTTTGCGTTACTGGCCGCAGAGGTTTGCGAAGCGACGGGCAAGCCGCAAAGTACATCCCAAGTTGCGGAAGGTTTTTTGCAAATCGCGGTGGCGAATATGGCCAACGCCATCAAGCGCATTTCCGTCGAGCGCGGACACGACGTTACCGAATACACCTTGCAGTGTTTTGGGGGCGCGGGCGGGCAGCACGCTTGTCTGGTTGCCGACCAACTGGGCATGACAACCATTTACATCCATGCCCTTGCGGGTGTGTTGTCCGCATATGGCATGGGGCTCGCCAATATTGTGGCGATGCGCGAAGAAGCCGTCGAAGCGGCGTTGTCGGAAACCACATTGGCCTCCATTGAAAAGCAGCTTGCCGCGCTCGCCGATAGCGCCGCCGCCGAGGTGGCCGCGCAGGGAATGACGAGTGCATCCATTCGCGTCGCAAGACGCGTGCATCTGAAATACATCGGCACCGATTCGGCGCTGGTCGTGGACTTTGGCGATTTGCCCGAGATGCAGCGCGCGTTCGAAGGCGCCTACCAAACCCGTTTCAGCTTTCTCATGGCCGGTCGCGTGCTGGTGGTCGAAGCGGTGTCGGTCGAGGCCACGGGAATGCCCCAACATGCGCCGACGAGGCCCATGTCGGGTGACGCCCAAGCCGATCGCGCATCGCCCGCTGTCGCACAGGTCGAGGTCACCTGCGAAGGCCGGCCGCGGCAGGCGAAGGTCTTCCTGCGGACGCAGCTCAGTTCCATGCAGTCGATCGATGGGCCGGCCATTATTGTTGATGACAACGCGACCACCGTGGTCGAGCCCGGTTGGCGCGCGCAATCCACCGCGCACAACGATTTGGTGCTGACGCGCGTGACGCCGCGACCCGGACGCATGTTGAACGGCACATCGCCATCGCACCACGCCGATCCGGTCATGCTCGAAGTGTTCAACAACTTGTTTATGTCCATCGCCGAACAAATGGGCACGCGGCTGCAACAAACGGCCTACTCGGTCAATATCAAGGAGCGTCTGGATTTTAGTTGCGCGCTGTTTGACGCCGACGCTAATCTAATCGCCAATGCGCCACACATGCCCGTGCACTTGGGGTCGATGGGAGAATCGATCCTGACCATCTATCGCAAAAACCTCGGCCGCATGCAACCGGGCGATGTGTACGTGCTGAACGACCCGTACAACGGTGGCACGCATTTACCGGATGTGACGGTGGTCAGTCCAGTATTTCTCGACGGCAGCGATCGCCAACCGTCGTTTTTCGTCGGTTCACGCGGCCATCATGCTGACATCGGTGGCATCACGCCCGGTTCGATGCCGCCATTTTCCAACACGGTCGAAGACGAGGGCGTGTTGCTGGACAACGTCAAACTGGTGTCCGAAGGCGTGTTTCTGGAAGATGAAATGCGCGCCTTGCTCGCCGCGGCGAAACATCCGGCGCGCAATATTGACCAAAACATTGCCGACATGCGTGCACAGATCGCTGCTAACGAAAAAGGCGTGCAGGAATTAAAGGCGATGGTGGCGCATTTTGGTTTGGACACCGTGAGCAGCTACATGCAGCACGTGCAAGACAATGCCGAGGAGTGTGTGCGCCGCGCCATTGGCAAGCTGCATGACGGGGCATTTACCTATGCCATGGATAACGGCGCGCTCATCGCCGTGAAAGTCACCATCGGTGTCGACCGCCGCAGCGCGACCATCGATTTCACTGGCACATCTGCGCAACTCAGTTCCAATTTCAACGCGCCTTCTGCAGTTGTCTACGCGGCAGTGCTGTACGTGTTTCGCATGCTTGTCGACGCCGATATTCCGCTCAATGCCGGATGCCTGAAGCCGCTGACCATCATCATTCCCAATGGCTCGATGCTCAACCCGGCATTTCCGGCCGCAACGGTGGCGGGCAACGTCGAGACCTCGCAATGCATCACCGACGCCTTGATTGGCGCGCTCGGCGTGATGGCCGCGAGTGGCGGCACCATGAACAACTTTACCTTCGGCAATGATCGGTATCAGTATTACGAAACGGTCTCCGGCGGCACCGGTGCCGGGCCAACTTTTGACGGCTGCGATGCGGTGCAGGCGCACATGACCAATTCACGGCTGACCGACCCGGAGATTCTGGAACTGCGCTATCCGGTGATCGTGGTAGAGCACGCCATTCGTCGCGGCTCCGGTGGTGCAGGCTTGCATCGCGGTGGCGACGGTGCCGTACGACGCATTCGTTTTCTCGAACCAATGACGGCCGCGATTCTCGCCGGGCATCGCATCGTCCCGCCCTTTGGAACGGCCGGTGGTGACGACGGCGCGTGTGGCGCAAACTGGATAGAGCACGCGGACGGCTCGCGCACGCCCCTCTCGTACTCGGATGAAATCAGCGTGAATGCGGGCGACACGTTTGTGTTGCACACGCCGGGCGGTGGCGGCTACGGCAAACGCGCTATGGCTGAATAAACTTCGCCTTTCACCAGTGTGTGAGGACTCACGATGTTGGTGCTGCGTTGCGACAAAGCAAACTTTTGTTGCGGCGATTTGTTGCGGATATGCACGAAAACAAAAACAGGCGTTGCCTAAAACTTAAGCAGCGCTAAAATGGCCGTCCGCAACACGCCATGCAACACCCGATCGTCTTAATCGCGCGCTTTTCCGCAACCCCAATCCACATGCAAATCGGCCCCTACATTCTGAAGAACAATTTGCTGTGTGCACCGATGGCCGGTGTTACCGACAGACCGTTTCGGCAAATGTGCAAAAAGCTCGGTGCCGGCATGGCCGTCTCCGAGATGGTGGCCTCGAACAGCAAGCTCTGGCAAACCGAAAAATCGGTGTTGCGCGGCAATCACGTCGGTGAGACCGAACCTATCGTCGTGCAAATTGCCGGCGGCGAACCGGCGATGATGGCCGAGGCGGCGCGTTACAACGTTGACCGAGGCGCGCAGATTATCGACATCAACATGGGTTGCCCGGCGAAGAAAGTCTGCAACGTCCACGCCGGTTCGGCGCTGTTGCAAGACGAGGCTTTGGTCGCGCGCATCGTGTCTGCGGTAGTGAGCGCGGTCAACGTGCCTGTGACGCTAAAAATTCGCACTGGCTGGGATCGTGACCACAAGAATGCGCGCTCCATCGCCCGCATCGCCGAAGACAATGGCATTCAAAGCCTCGCCGTTCACGGCCGCACGCGGGCTGATTTGTACAATGGCTGCGCCGAGTACGACACCATCCGCGCGGTCAAACAAAGTGTCGGCATTCCGGTGGTGGCCAATGGCGACATCGATTCGCCAGAGCAGGCCAAGTGTGTATTGGATTTCACCGGCGCGGACGCCGTCATGATCGGTCGCGCCGCGCAAGGCAGGCCTTGGATATTTCGCGAGATAGGGTGGTATCTGAAAACCGCCACACACCTACCACCGCCGACGATTCGGGAAGTGAGCACCATCGTTCGCGAGCATCTTGAAAATTTGTATGCCTTTTACGGCGAGCAAAAAGGTTACCGCGTGGCACGCAAGCACATCGGTTGGCTGGTCGCCAAAGTCAAGGGCTCAGGGGATGCCAGCATCGATCAATCAGCACCGGGTGGCGAAGCATTTCGCCAGCACATGAATCAACTTGAAAGTACGGCGCTGCAGTTTGCGGCGGTAATGCACTACCTAGAAACACTGGAAGCGCAAGGTCATGTATTCTTCGACTTCGGCTTTCCAGAAAGTCCGACCGGCACAGACCAATTGCAGTCTGCAGCCTAGATCGGGTGTTCCTAAAAATGCAAGTTTCTAAACAAGACTAGGCGCGAACGATAAATATCAACGCGGCATATGCTGTATATGTGAGGCGATATTTTTTGTGAGCAACAACGTATTGTGACGAAAATTGAATTTTTAGGAATGCCCGTAAGAATAACGGCAATCTAAGGAACATGATGATCAAGGAACCCCGCAGCCACCTATTGGAAAATGGTGGCGATAGCGAACTATCCGCTTGTGTTCGCAAAATGATGAAGCAGTACTTCAAGGATCTGGACGGCGAAGACGCGAAGAACATCTACGACATGGTGGTCGCTAACGTTGAACGCCCTTTACTTGAAGTGGTGATGCATCAGGCACGTGGCAATCAGACCCGCGCCGCCGATTTGCTGGGATTGAATCGCAATACCTTGCGCAAGAAATTGAGCCAACACGGTATTGAATAACCAACCTGGGTAAGGTGCGCCGCGCGCACCGGTTGCACCGATGCCGTGGTGCGCACGGCGCACCCTACGCACTTCGGCAACGATTGATTCCATCCTCGCCCAACGTCCAACCCCCATGCCTCCCCACAAAATCCAACGCGCGCTGATTAGTGTCTCCGACAAGACCGGCGTGTTGGCATTTGCCCAGTACCTGGCCAGCGTCGGCGTCAAGATACTGTCCACGGGCGGCACCGCCAAACTGCTCAGCGCCGGTGGCGTTGAGGTCACGGAAGTCGGCGACTACACGGGCTTTCCGGAAATGATGGATGGCCGCGTCAAGACGCTGCACCCGAAAATCCACGGCGGCATCTTGGCGCGGCGCGACTTGCCGCATCACACCAGCGCGATGCGCGAGCACGACATTCCGCCCATCGACATGGTGATCGTCAATCTTTATCCTTTCGCAGCCACTATCGGCAAAACAAACGTCACGTTCGATGATGCGATTGAGAACATCGACATCGGTGGCCCTGCCATGGTGCGTGCCGCGGCCAAAAACCATGCCTTTGTCGCCGTGGTGACCGACTCACATGACTACCCGTCGATCATTGACGAGATGCGTACTCATCACGGTGCGCTGTCGTATGCGACACGCCTCGCGTTCGCCAAAAAAGCCTTCGCCCACACAGCCGAATACGACGGCATGATCAGCACCTATTTGTCCTCGATGGATGGTGACGGCAACCGCCGCCGCTTCCCGGACAAACTGCATCTGTCGTTTACCAAAACGCAGGATTTGCGCTACGGCGAGAATCCGCATCAGGACGCGGCGTTCTATGTCGAGAAACATCCCGCCAACGGCACGCTCGCCAACTACAAACAACTGCAAGGCAAGGAACTTTCCTACAACAATATCGCCGACGCGGACGCGGCGTGGCAGTGTTGCCGCAGCTTTGACGTTCCTGCGTGCGTCATCGTCAAGCACGCCAATCCGTGCGGCGTGGCGATTGCCGACACCACCCTAATCGCCTACCAGCGCGCGTTTGAAACCGATCCGACGTCTGCCTTCGGCGGCATCATCGCGTTTAACCGCGAAGTCGATGGCCCGACCGCCGCTGCGATATCCAAACAGTTTGTTGAAGTGCTATTGGCACCGTCATTCAGCGCCGACGCACGCAAGATATACAGCGCCAAACCGAACGTGCGCCTGCTGACCATTCCGCTCGCGCCGACCGTCAACGACGTGGAGATGAAGCGTGTCGGCGGCGGCATGTTGGTGCAATCGTCGGATGATTTTGATGTGGCCAAATTGAAAGTGGTGACCAAACGCCACCCCTCGGCCGAAGAGATGAATGATCTCATCTTCGCGTTTCGCGTCGCCAAATTTGTGAAGTCCAACGCGATTGTGTTTTGCCGCTACGGTATGACTCTAGGGGTGGGCGCGGGGCAGATGAGCCGCGTGGATTCGACCCGCATTGCCGTCATCAAGACCCACCATGCCGGTTTCTCGCTCCACGGCTCTGTGGTTGCCTCAGACGCTTTCTTTCCGTTCCGTGACGGTCTCGACGTCATCGCAGAAGCCGGTGCGACAGCGGTGATTCAGCCGGGCGGCTCAATGCGCGACGAAGACGTCATCAAGGCCGCAAATGAACACGACATCGCCATGGTGATGACGGGGATGCGGCATTTCCGGCATTAGGCCACGCTACCAATCGATGCTCGATACGATTATTCAGCGAAAGCGCAGATGAAGTTACTCGTCATTGGCTCCGGTGGCCGCGAACACGCCCTCGCGTGGCGTCTCGTGCAAAATTCAAAAGTGCAGCGCGTCTATGTCGCGCCTGGCAATGCCGGCACGGCGCATGAAGACGGCCTCATCAACGTCGATATCAACGATATTGCCGCGCTGCTCGCCTTCGCCAAGAAGGAAGCCATTTACCTGACCGTGGTGGGGCCAGAAGCGCCACTTGCCGCCGGCGTGGTCGATGCGTTCCGTGCCGACGGTTTGAAAATATTTGGCCCGACCAAAGCGGCGGCACAGCTCGAATCATCCAAGGACTTCGCCAAGCAGTTCATGGTCCGGCACGGCATCCCCACGTCGCGCTACGCGACATTCACTGATGCCGCCGCCGCGCGCGCTTATGTGGAGGCTGGAGGCGCGCCGATTGTGATCAAAGCCGATGGCCTCGCGGCGGGCAAAGGCGTGGTGGTGGCGATGACGTTGCCTGAGGCGCTGGCGGCGATTGACATGATGCTCGGCGACTCCCCCTCTCCCCCACCCCCTCTCCCGCAAACGGGAGAGGGGAGCAATCGTCACATGCCTCCCCCGCTTGGGGGGGAGGGGAGGAACTGCCCGCCATCTTCTGTACGTGGGGATCCCCCGGCTCCTCCTCCGCGTAGTGGGGGGGTGAGGAGAGTCGTTATCGAAGAATTCATGGAAGGTGAGGAAGCGAGTTTTATTTGCATGTGCGACGGCAAGACCGCGCTACCGTTCGCGTCTTCACAAGACCACAAGCACATTTTCGATCATGATCAGGGTCCCAACACCGGTGGCATGGGCGCTTACTCGCCCGCACCGGTGGTCACACCCGAAGTGCACGCGCGCGTGATGCGCGAGGTCATCATTCCAACCTTGAAAGGCATGGCTGCGGAGGGCGCACCGTTCACCGGGTTTCTCTACGCGGGCCTCATGATCGACGCGACCGGTAAGCCGCGCGTGGTCGAGTTCAACGCGCGCATGGGCGACCCGGAAACGCAGCCAATCATGATGCGTCTGAAATCGGATTTTCTGTCGCTAGTTGAAGCGGCGCTAGCTGAAAATCTGCACGTAACCGAGGCCGAGTGGGATCGTCGTGCAGCATTGGGCGTGGTGATGGCCGCGGCGAACTATCCCGACACGCCGCAAAAGGGCGTCGTGATCGCAGGACTGCCTGCGCCGATGGACGACGCCAAGGTGTTCCACGCCGGTACCATTGAGCGTGACGGCAAGGTGCTGACCAATGGTGGGCGCGTGTTGTGTGTGACCGCGCTCGGCGACACGGTCGAAATTGCGCAGCGGCGCGCCTATGAAACGCTGGCACCGATTCGCTTTGATGGCATGCAGTATCGGAAAGACATTGGCTATCGGGCGATTGCGCGAAAGGGCT
>JBCKPM010000009.1:0-37087 GCA_038901675.1 Usitatibacteraceae bacterium
CCAGCCTTTGCGTTTGAAGTAGGCAAACGGCACCAGCACCGAGACCAACATCAGAGCGATCGCAAACGGGTAGCCGTAATCCCAACTAAGTTCGGGAAACCAGCCTTTGAAGTTCATGCCGTAGATGGACGCGATCAAGGTCGGTGGCAGCATCGCGACCGCCGCGACCGAAAAAATCTTGATGACCTTGTTCTGATTGATATTGATGAAGCCGACCGTCGCATCCATCAGGAAGTTGATCTTGTCGAACAAAAACGCCGTGTGGCCGTCGAGCGAGTCGATATCGCGCAGAATCTGCCGCGCTTCTTCGACCTGATCGCCGTCGAGCAATTTTTGTCGCATCAAAAACGACACCGCGCGGCGCGTGTCCATGACATTGCGGCGAATGCGACCGTTCAAGTCTTCTTCGGCCGCGACGCGCGCCAGCACTTTGCTCGCTTCGGCGTCGGTCATTTTTTCCGTGAGCACCGAGGCCGATATTTTTTCCAGTTCAGCGTAAACGCCTCCCAGCGCATCGGCTGAGTATTCGGCGTCGGTCGCGTACAGGTCTAGCAACACTTCACGCGCGTCCTCGATGTAGCCCGGCCGCGTGCGTGCGCGCATACGCACCAGCCGAAATACCGGCAGGTCTTCCATGTGCAAACTAAACAGCGTGTTGCCCTTGAGGATGAAGGCGACCGACACGTTGCGCGAATCGTCGTCAACTTCCAGCAAAAAATCCGAGCGCAGATTGAGTTCACCCGCATCACCTTCAAAAAATCGCGCCGACGCTCCCAAGTCGGCCATGTCTTCGGTGGTGGGCAATTCCAACTGATAGAGCGTCTTTATCCACGCGCGCTCGGTTTCAGTCGGCGAGTCAAGATCAATCCAGATCGGATCTGAATTCTTGAGATCGTCAATCGAATCAACCTGCAGCTGGTTGAGGCGACGATTGTTGATGATGAAGACGTTGAGCACGGGCGTTTGCTTTCAGAAAGTGGCGCGATTGTATTGCATTCGCGTCGCTTACGGGCAATTCAGGCTATGGTTGACCGAGGAAAAAATAGAAAACCGAGCCGCGATCATGTGCGCGGCCGTAGCCCAGGTAGAGCGGGCCGATTGCGGTGTCGGCACCCAAGAACAGGCCGAGTGACGAGCGCGGCTTGACCGCGCTGGTCAATTGCAATGGGTGACTGATCTTGCCGACTTCGGCCGAGATGCCGGCAAACACGCGGCTGGCGAGCACCGTTTGCGGCACGGGTAGGCGCTGGTAGTAGCTCAAGCGCGCGAACCGCACCTGGTCACCGAGCAATTCGCCCGGACGATAGCCCGACAGTTGCAAGAATCCGCCGAGAGAGAATTGATCGAACACCGGCAGCGCATCGCCAAAGGCGCGACCGTAGCGGGCCGCCAAACTGATGGTGTGGCGACCGAACGAGAACTGATCGCCGTAGTTGGCTTCGACGCGACGATAGTTGCTGGTGGCATAGAGCGCACTCATGCTGGCCAGATAGTCGAGGCTCAGCGTGCGCCCTTCGCGCGGAAAGTTAGGGTCGTCGAGGTTGTCGTAAATGGCGCGAAAACGCAGACCGCCTTGCTTGACTCTGAAATTCGGAAACAAGCTATCCGGCCCAATGGCCACGGTCGCGCTTTCACGGCCGCCGAAGATCCCCAGCCGCGCGATCGCGTTGCGACTGATATCGGCACCAAGGTCAACGCTATAGGTTGCTGCGCCGACGTCATATTGCACGAAACGTTTGCCCTCGAAATAAACATCGATCGGTCGGCGTGTGAATTCGACACCCGGCGAAATGCTGACCACACCGCCGACGCCAAACGGCTGGAAGAACCTGGAAGCGAATCGTCGATCGCGCCCGATTTGCAGGTCATTGCGCCATTCGGCACCGGCCGCGTTGAATTGCGTTTGCTGCGAACGAATCAACAGATTGAAACGTCCATCACTGATGGTGTCGGCGGCCACCGAAAGTCCGACACGCAAGTAGTTTGGTCCCCACGGTTTTTCGCGCGCATTGATGCGTAGTACCTGCAATTTGCCGTCGTTGAGAAACGAATAATTGACGCGCTCAAAGTAGCCGGTGCCAAACACGCGACTGATGCCCGCGTCGAGCTGTTTGAAATTTACCGGGTCGCCCGCCTTGATGCCGAGCGTGCGTTGCAACTCGACTGCACTGGCGCGTTCGAGGCCCACCACTTGAACGCGGTCGATGTTCTCGCCCTCGAACACCGGGCGACCGCGACGCGCGAGCAGGCGGCTCTGATGGCGCGCGTAGGCGGCCTCGCTTACACCAAGGCCGGCCAGCAGTGACCCGATCTGGCGCGCAGCGTCC
Organism: Usitatibacteraceae bacterium; assembly: GCA_038901675.1. Taxonomy (GTDB): domain Bacteria; phylum Pseudomonadota; class Gammaproteobacteria; order Burkholderiales; family Usitatibacteraceae; genus UKL13-2. The sequence goes on from JBCKPM010000009.1 coordinate 2,328, forward strand.
ATGCCGATTTTGATGGTCTCGGCCGCGCGTGTGAATTCGGTTGAGCTGATGGCGTCCAACGCGGGTGTGATCAATACATCGGTGGATTTGAGTGACTCAATCGAGGCGCGAACATTCTGCTCGGTCAGGATGTTGATCATTTGCAGCGACACACCCAGCACGGAACGCAATTCTTCGCGCTTTAGCAAGCCCGAGCCGATGTTGACTGCGATGACAATGTCAGCACCCAATTCGCGCGCCACATCGACCGGAAGATTGCGCGTCAGGCCGCCATCGAGAAAAATGCGACCATTGATTTCAAACGGTGCGACGGCGCCAGGCACAGACATCGATGCGCGCATGGCATCCGCAAGTCGCCCCTGTTTGAACACAAATAATTTTCCGGTTTCGGCGTCGGTGGCGATGGCGCGATAGGGAATCGGTAGCAGGTCGAAATCCACACTACCCGGTGCAAAGCGCGTGATCCGGGAAAAAAAGCCGTCGAGCTTTTGGCCACTGATCGCACCGGCTGGCAGGCGCAACGAGTAATCCTTGACGCCCATTTCCAGTTTCAGTAGTCGCACCTGGTCTTCTTCCTTGCGCAGGAAGCTGCGATCTTCACGCGGGCTGGAGTCGTTGAAGACTTCGTTCCAATCGGTTTTGATCACTTCGGCTTCGAGCTCGGTGATTGACGTACCGGAGGCATACGCAGCGCCGACCAACGCGCCGATACTGGTACCGGTGACGATATCGATCGGGATGCGCAACTCTTCGAGCACCTTGAGCACACCAATGTGCGCCGCACCGCGTGCGCCGCCGCCGGACAGCACCAGACCGATTTTGGGACGTGTCGCGTTGGCAGATTCGCCACCTGGTTGCGCGGTCGCTTTGCCGATGGGGAGAACTGCTAGTGCAGTCATCAGCGTGATGGCGAGGCGAACAAGCAGTGGACGCATGTCAAATGGTCGTGAGCGGAGTGAGGTGAACAAGCTGCGTTCATTCTACTGGCCATTGCCGCGCAGCCAAAGTTTTCCGACGACAACGGCTCACGCGGCGGCGCGATTGCCTTCTGGGGTCTTAACACCAAACCACATTGCATACAACGCCGGCAGGAACAACAGCGTGAGCAGCGTAGCGACCAGCAGACCACCCATGATGGCCACCGCCATCGGGCCAAAGAACGCCGAACGCACCAGCGGAATCATCGCCAGCACGGCGGCCATGGCGGTCAGCACAATCGGTCGCAAGCGCCGCACCGTGGCGTCAATCACGGCGTGAAAGCGGTCGTGGCCGGCGGCGATGTCCTGCTCAATCTGATCAATCAATATCACCGAGTTGCGCATAATCATGCCGAACAGGGCGATAGTGTCGAGCATGGCAACAAATCCGAATGGCTTGTTGAACACGATCAAAAAGAGCGTGACGCCAATCAAACCGAGCGGCGCGGTGAGCATCACAATAACAACGCGCTGGAAGCTCTTGAGCTGAATCATCAATACCGCCAGCACCACGAACAGAAATAGCGGCATGCCTGCCCCGATGGAGGCTGAGCCTTTGGCGCTTTCCTCAACCGCGCCGCCGACGTCCAACCGATAACCCGGATCGAGCTTGGCGCGCAGTGCTGCCATCGGTGCGTTGAGTTGCGCGACAATGGTTGCCGGTTGTAACGACGTATGGTAGATGTCAGCCTTGATGGTAATGGTCGGCAAGCGATCGCGACGCCAGATGACCGGGTCTTCTACCTCGTAGCGCACTTTTACCAGCTGACTCAAGGGAACGGCGCGGCCCGAATGCGTGGGTACCGCGAGGCTTTCGAGCAATGACACGCGCGCACGTTCAGCGAGCGACCCGCGCAACAGAATTTCGATTTGCTTGTCGCCTTCGCGCAGGAAGCTGACGGTGGCGCTGGGTCGATGTGGTGCAGGGCAACGCTGTGCGACATACTGTCTGCGTCGGGCCCTCGGGTCGGTCGCAAGTTTATGGGAGACACACATGCATGACGATACGCACAGCCATCTGCAATCCGACGTGGGCGACGCACAGCGCCGAACAGCGCTGGTCAAGTGCGCGACGCTTGTGGCGGCAGCTCTCGTTAGTGGCCGAAGTGGGATCTTGTCGGCGCTGTCACTGGGCGATCTGTCACAACACGACGCTAGCGCTGGTGTCAAAGCGGCACTCGAGCGTGGCGCTGATATCGCGGTGCAGTTGCTCGGTAAGCCGGATGGATATTGGGGCGACGATCGCGTACGCATTCCGTTGCCCGAGTGGATCGGCAAATCAGAACGTGCGCTCAAACTCATGGGCAAAGGCGGTGAACTGGATGCACTGAAGATCGGCATCAACCGCGCCGCCGAGCAGGCGGTGCCGCAAGCGAAGAAACTGCTCACCGACGCCGTCAAAGCCATGACCGTGCACGACGCCAAGGCGATCCTGACTGGTGGTGACAATTCTGTGACGATGTTCTTCAGGGACAAGACGGCACAACCGCTGACCGAAAAATTCTTGCCGATGGTGACGCGGGTGACCGATCGCATCGGGATCGCCACGCAATACAACAAGCTGGCGGCGCAAATTGAACAAAGCGGCTTGGTGAAACTAAAGCCGGAGCAACGCAAAGTCGAAACGCATGTGACGACGCGCGCACTCGACGGCCTTTATTTCATGATTGGCGAAGAAGAAAAGAAAATTCGGCGCGACCCGGTGGCGGCGGGGAGTGAGATTTTGCGCCGGGTGTTTGGGGCGTTGCGGTAAGACCTGACACCGGCAGCGGCATCTCGGTGCTCGCATCCGCAGTCCGCGCCCCAGGAAGGCTCACGCCGAATACGTTTGTTTGGCGATAGACTCTCAGCATCAACGTCAGCGGCTTCAACCATGAATATTGCGCGTTCGGTCTGTTTCGTTTTGCTCAGCCTCCTCGTCTGCTCGATGAGTGTCGCTCAGGAAAAAGCGGCATTCGTCCACAAATTAAAGCCGGGTGATGTGCCGCCGGAAATGCTCGGCATCAGTCGCAAGGGCGATGAAGTGAAGACCACTGACTTCGCGGGCAAGGTGGTCGTGGCGACGTTCTGGGCGTCGTGGTGCGCCCCATGTCGGGCGGAAATGAGCGCGCTTGAGAAGATTCAACGCATCGCCAAGCAAAAACTGCAAGTCGTCGCCGTCAATATCGAAGATCGCGACACCTTTCGCAAAGTCACACGCTCAATGCACGACTGGGAGATGCTAATCGTCAATGACCAGTCCAAGCGCTCTGCGGAGACATATGGCGTCAAAGGTATTCCGCATATGCTCATCATCGGACGCGACGGGCGGGTGCAGAAAGTTCACCGCGGTTACAGTGAGGCATTCCTCAAGGAATTGATCGAGGATGTCATCGCGGCGATTGGGGAGTAGTGCGCTGGCTGGGTTGACCCCGGACTCGATCTGGACAAGCCCACCGCCGGTCGTGACAGAACGGTAGGTTGATGTTGGACAGATGAAACCTGTCCGACCTACGGTGTGAGAGGCAGACTTTGACGACGAGCGAGAATCTAGCCGCTTCTCTCGCAACACCGCGCTACCGCAATTCACTTAGCCTTGTAGAAAATATAGTCCGCCTGATAGCGCACAACTTCGCGTTTGTCGGTGGCAGCCGCGTCACAGGGGAATGATGGCGCAACGCCACCCTTGGTCGCAACGCGCTGAATGAATGTCACGCCCTGCATGGCGCCGACCCCCGTGGCGGGGTTGGCTTTGACCAGTTGCAGCGGAATGCTTCCAGCCAACGCCGGTGAGACGGCGACTTGCGCGCCGGTCACGCGAGAGCCGTCGTTCGATTCCCACGTCGCCGGTGGCCCGTAATAGCGACCGACATGTTGCCCATTGCGATCAAGCAGCCTCGCGTCTGGATCGATGAACGCCCACTCGAATCCGGCACCGTCTTTTTTGGCGCGACATTCGTAAACGATCGTGCCGACACCGACCGTCTCTTGCACCACGTCATGACCCGCCGCAACACGTACTGTATCAGGCAACTGATCCTGCGAGAATTTTGGTGCCGCGCAACCGGTGATGCCGACGGCAATGAACACAACACACAGCGTCTTTTTCAGGGCGACCTCCTCAGGCTGCTGGGATTCGCTAAATCTGCGGCCGTGGTTTTTGCTTGGGCGGCATTTTCGCAATTGGCCCCTTGCAAAGTATCCTGCCGGTGGGCTGACCCGTGGGTGAGCCGCCGCGTGGTTCACGTGAGAGCGCGAGCACCAATCCGTCCGCGAGTTTTACGTCCATGTCGCCGGTGGCAAATTTGGTTTCGCCGAGTTCGTTGACGATGCCGAGGGAGCGCGGCTCACCGCTACTCGAAATCACCCACAACTGCATGCTGTTGTCGGGCGCGGGTTTCCACGGCTTGATCATTTTCACCATCAACACGCCGGACTTGGGTTGCTCGACGACGATGCGCGCGATGCCGTCGTTTTCAAGCACGGCCATCAACATCGGGTCAGCCGACGCACGAAATATGTTGCCGACCAACAGGACAACCAACAGCACGGCGGCGAGGCTGGACGCGCCGAGTCCCAGATTGCGCCAGAAGGCAAAACTTTGCAAAAGTCCTTTATTGGCGGGCGTTTTCACGGCATTTTGGCCGAAAACGCGCGTGGATGCTGGCGTTTTGCCGCCGAAAATCGCACTTTCAATGCGTTGCCAAACGCGCGCCGACGGTGTGACCGACGGCAGCTGTTCGGTGAGCGGCGTCATGAAGCGCTCCCAAATTGCCACTTGATCACGCAGCGCACGATGCTGTGCCATCACCAGGTAATCGGTAAAGCGGCGACGCGCGCGAATGGACATGCTGCCGAGCACATATTCGGCCGCCAGTCGCGATTGCAGTTGCGGGTTGGTGAGCTTCATGCGCCTGCCTCGGGTTGCCGGTCGTTGATATGACCGTCGAGACAATCCTTGAGTTTCAACAGCCCGCGCCGGATGTGGGTTTTGACAGTGCCGAGGGGCTTCTTCAGCCGGGCAGCGACTTCAGTGTGTGACAGCCCTTGGAAAAATGCCATGGCGATGGCTTTATGTTGCTCGCCTTCCAGGTTCTTCATGCAGCGCTCGATTTGGGCTTCGTCGCGCTTGGCGGCGAGTTGATCGGGCGGTGCGGGTGACTCGTCGGGCATATTGACGGCAAAGTAGTCCTCGTCATCGGCGATCTCCATATTCGGACGACGTACGATATCAAGGCTGCGGTTGCGCACGATCGCCGACATCCACGTCAGTGGGGCGGATTTTGCGGTCGCGTAGTCGGCGGCGTGATGCCAAATTTTCACAAAACTGTCCTGTAACACTTCCTCGGCGATTTGTCTCTCACGAACAATACGCAGTGCGACCACAAACAGTTTCGATTTGCTTGCCTCATAGAGCGCCGCGAACGCTTGGCGATCACCCAACGCGGTGCGCGACAGCAAGTCGGCGAGCTGCGACGGCGCGATGGGTTCGGTGGTGTTCACGCGCGAGCCGTGGTAGCTGGTTCGCGCGACCAGCAGACATCGGCTACAGCGGCGTCGCGATTGAGTACGCGAGCGAGGATGAACAGCAGGTCGGAGAGTCGGTTCAGATATTGCAGCGTCAGTGCTGATACGTCTTCATCGTTGACGATGAGTGCCGCGATGCTGCGTTCGGCGCGACGCGCGACGGTTCGCGCGACGTGGCAATGCGCCGCCGCCACGCTGCCGCCGGGCAGAATGAATTCCTTCAAGGCGGGCAGGGCGGCATTCAGATCGGCAATGGCGTTGTCCAGTAGCAGCACGTGTTGGGTGGTGACGGCGCGATGACTTGGAATCGACAACTCGCCGCCGAGATCGAACAACGCGTTTTGGATCGCGGTGAGCAACTGCTGGTGCGACTCACCGAGCTCAAGGGTCAGCAGTAGGCCGAGTTGGCTGTTGAGTTCGTCCACGTCTCCGAGCGCCTGTACGCGCGCGGCCGACTTGTGGATGCGCGAACCGTCGCCGAGACCGGTGGTGCCGTCGTCGCCGGTGCGGGTGGTGATTTTTGACAGCCGGTTGCCCATGATTTTCCCAAAGAGACCCATTCTGCCTGTGCGGCGATTATATCGGCGCAACTTGGTATGATTCGCCTCACGCGTTTGCCCCAGCCGCGTCGTCGCTATGATGACATTGAGCGCAACCACCTAAATCCATTAAATAAAACACATCCAACGCATGACGGCAAACACCCCAACCAAGCTGACGTTTCTGGATTTTGAGCAGCCAATTGCGGAGCTCGAAACCAAAATCGAGGAACTGCGCTACGTGCAGGATGACTCCGCAGTGGACATTTCGGCCGAGATTGAAAAGCTCGCCAAGAAAAGTCAGACACTGACCAAGGACATCTACGCGAAGTTATCGGCGTGGCAGATTTCTCAGGTCGCGCGCCATCCGCAGCGGCCGTACACGCTCGACTACATCAATATGCTGATGACCGACTTCGAGGAGTTGCACGGTGATCGCTCGTTTGCGGATGACGCGGCGATTGTCGGTGGGCTGGCGCGATTCAACGGCCAGACGGTGATGGTCATCGGCCAACAAAAGGGGCGCGACACCAAGGAGCGCCAATATCGCAACTTTGGCATGCCCAAACCCGAGGGTTATCGCAAGGCGATGCGCTTGATGCTGCTCGCGGAAAAATTCGGCGTGCCGCTGATTACGTTTGTCGATACGCCAGGTGCCTATCCGGGCGTCGGTGCGGAAGAACGCGGCCAATCGGAAGCGATCGGACAAAACCTTTACGTATTGGCCGGCCTCAAAGTGCCGGTCGTGTGCACCATCATCGGCGAGGGCGGCTCGGGCGGCGCACTGGCGATTGCAGTCGGCGATGTCACGTTCATGTTGCAATATTCGACCTACTCGGTGATTTCGCCCGAAGGCTGCGCGGCCATTTTGTGGAAAGATCCGGCAAAAACGCAGGAGGCGGCAGAGGCTCTCAACATCACCGCGCCGCGACTCAAAGCGCTGGGGCTGATTGACCGCGTGCTCAGTGAGCCGCTCGGCGGCGCGCATCGCGACCACAAGTCGATGGGTGCGACGGTCAAGAAAGCGATTGCGGAGTCGCTCAAGGAGCTCAAGGATTTGACGCCCGACAAACTGGTGCAAGAGCGCCAGAAAAAACTCCTGCAAATCGGCAAATTCAAAGAAATTTCCAAGTAACTTTCTCGCGTTGCCGCCATGACATCCATCGAGCAAGCGGTAACTGACTGCTTGAAGCGACATCACATCAGCACGCCGCTGACCATCGCGCTATCCGGCGGCATCGATTCGATGGTGTTGCTCGATGTGATGCACCGCGTCCACAGCCGAGCTTCAGGCAAAAGTGCTTCAACAGCCGCACCAGTGCTTGAGTTTGATGCGCTACACGTGCATCACGGCTTGAGCCCAAACGCCGATGCGTGGGCTGAATTTTGCCAGGCCGAATGCGACGCCAGAGATGTTCGGCTGACCATCGTCCGCGTACAAGTTGACCGGCACGACACCGGCGGGCAGGGGGTCGAAGGCGCGGCACGTCGAGCGCGCTATGGCGCATTTTCACAGCACGCGGCGGCAACCATTCTGGCCGCCCAGCACGCCGATGATCAGGCCGAAACGGTGTTGCATCAGTTGTTGCGTGGCACCGGGCTCGCAGGGCTCGCGGCGATGGGCGAATGTCGTCAACTGGGCACGCGTCAAACGCTGCTGCGTCCGCTACTCAATGTCGCGCGAGCTGACATCGAAGCGTACGCCAAAGAACACGCCGTGCATTGGATTTCGGATGAATCCAACGACGACACCACCTACACGCGCAACTTCATTCGCCACCAATTGCTGCCCACCATCGAGAGCCGCTTCGCGCACGCCAGTGCTGCGCTGGCCCGAACCGCGCGCCACGCCGCGGAAAGTGCGGAGATGCTCGAGGCGTTGGCCAAAATCGATTTGCGCTGGGACGGTAACCTCGCCCACGCCGATGTGCTCGATTCGCTGCCGCGCGCGCGTCAGACCAACGCGCTTTACCACTGGCTGAAGTGGCACGATGTCGTGCCGCCATCGCACGCGCAACTCGACGAATGGGCGGTACAAATTTTTCGTGCGAGTCCGACCGACAAGCCACACCAGGCCGGCGGGCACGATTTTGTGATGGTGCGACAGCGTGACCGGCTACATTTGCGTCGTTGACCCGCGCTGAGTGAGCCGTCAAAGGCGACCCCGTGATATAATTTGACGTTGAGCGAAGGGTGTTTTTTCTTCGCAAAATCATCAACTTAAGTCAATTTCTTTACGGAGTTTTAAATGGCGGTCGAACGCACAATTTCCATCATCAAACCCGACGCGGTGGCGAAAAACGTCATTGGCCAGATTTATTCGCGTTTTGAAGGCGCGGGTTTGAAAGTCGTCGCCGCACGCATGATGCAACTGTCGCAACAAACGGCGGAAGAATTCTATGGCGTGCACCGCGAGCGTCCGTTTTTCAAGGATCTGGTGTCGTTCATGATTTCGGGCCCAGTGATGATTCAAGTACTTGAAGGCGACAACGCGATTACGAAAAACCGTGACTTGATGGGTGCCACCGATCCAAAGAAAGCCGCACTTGGCACCATTCGCGCCGACTTCGCCGACTCCATCGACGCGAACGCCGTACATGGTTCGGATGGGCCGGAAACCGCCAAACACGAAATCGGATTTTTCTTTGCGGCGATGGACGTGCTGTCGCGCTAAACCGCACAGACCCGCGCCAACGCCGAACGCCCACCCCAAACATGGCTGTCCCTCAATCCGCACTCAGTGCAAAACCCAATCTGCTCGGCATGACCTTGCCCGAGATGACGACGTTTTTTGCCGACATGGGGGAGAAGCCGTTCCGCGCCAAGCAGGTGTTTCGCTGGATACACCACGGTGGCGTCGATAATTTCGACGCCATGACTGATTTGGCCAAGTCGTTGCGCGAAAAATTACCGTCGGTCGCCATGATCGAAGCGCCACGCTTGATGACTGAGCAAGCCTCGGTGGACGGCACCCGTAAGTGGCTACTTGATGTCGGCACCGGCAACGGTATCGAAGTGGTGTTTATTCCGGAAGCAGACCGCGGCACCTTGTGTATTTCGTCGCAAGTTGGCTGTGCGCTCGATTGCACGTTTTGCTCGACCGGCAAGCAGGGCTTCAATCGCAACCTGACAGCGGGTGAAATCATCGGGCAACTGTGGTGGGCGAACAAAGCCATGGGACGCGACCCCAAGGGCGAGCGCATCGTCTCCAACGTGGTCATGATGGGCATGGGTGAGCCGCTCGCCAATTTCGACAACGTCACCAACGCGATGGACATCATGCTCGACGACCAGGCTTATGGTTTGTCGCGCCGTCGGGTGACGCTCTCGACTTCGGGTGTCGTGCCGAATTTGAGACGCCTCAAGACGCGTTGTCCGGTCGCACTTGCCGTATCGCTGCACGCACCGAACGATGCGCTGCGCGACGTGCTGGTTCCAATCAACCAGAAATATCCGCTCGTCGAATTACTTGCCGCGATTCAAGATTATCTTGAAGCCGCGCCACGCGACTTTGTGACCTTCGAGTACGTCATGCTCGACGGCGTAAATGATAGTGTTCAGCAAGCGCACGAATTAGTGAAACTGGTGGCCGGGATTGAGTGCAAGTTCAACCTGATTCCGTGGAATGCGTTTCCCGGTGCGCCCTACCGACGTTCCAGCAATAATGCCATTCACCGTTTCCGCGATGTGTTGCAACAAGGGGGGTTGATCGTCACGGTGCGCAAAACGCGTGGCGCTGACATTGATGCCGCGTGTGGCCAACTTGCCGGGCAAGTCGTGGATAAATCGCAACGCACGCAGCAAAGTAAACTAGAGCAGAACCCACCGCGCACGATTCACATTCGTGCAAGCGCCTGACGTTTCGTTCCCAAACAAGGATGTGCCGCATGAATCGTTCCGGTCAGATTGTTGCTTCGATGTTGGTTGCGCTAATGGCTGCAGTGACACTGGCGGGCTGCAGCACGACGACCACGACCGAGCAAAAACAGGCGGACATGGCGGGCAAGACTGACCCAGCGCAGCGCGCGCAAATCCACACCGAACGCGCCGCCGAATATTACCGGCTGGGCATCATGGCCGTCGCCCTCGAAGCCGCGAAACAAGCCGTCTCAGCGCTGTCGACCTACGCACCCGCGCACAATATGCTGGCGCTGGTTTACATGAAGCTCGGCGAAAACGCCAAGGCGCAAGTTGCGTTTGAACAGGCGATTCGCTTGCAGCCGACCAATTCGGATACGTTGAACAACTTCGGCTGGTTTTTATGCGAGCGCCAGAGCCCGGCGCGCTCGTTGCCGTACTTTGAGCGCGCACTGAAAAATCCGCTCTACACCACGCCACATCTGGCGCATTACAACGCTGGTGTTTGCGCGCGGCGCGCCGGCGACGTGAATGCGGCCGAGAACAATCTGCGCTCGTCGCTGCAACTCGCGCCGGAATTCGCCGCTGCCCTCTATGAATTAGCCGATCTGGCGTTTTCGCAAGCACGCATCCGCGACGCTGACGCAATGTTTTCGCGCTACACCAAGTCGGTGCGCGACCCCGACGCAAACGCATTGTTGCTCGGCGTACGCCTTGCGCGCGCCACCGGTGATCGCAATGCCGAGGCAGGTTATATTTCGCAGCTACGTCGGCGTTATCCTGACTCATCGCAAACGCGTGACGCTGTCGCGCCACGCGCCCAATAACGCCAATGCACATCGAAGCCAACACCGATCACGATCTAGCGTCGGCCTCGCACCTGGCCTCGACGGGCGGCTTCGTGTTGACCAATCCGGAGCCCGCGCCACATGAGCCGGCGTCGGTGGGAGAACTGCTGGCGACCGGGCGCGAGCACGCGGGGATGTCGCCGGGCGATGTTGCCAACCGATTGCGCATGAGCGTGCGCCAAATCGAAGCACTCGAAGGCGCCGATTACGCGGCGTTACCGACAGGCACTTTTTTGCGCGGCTTCGTCCGCAACTACGCCAAAGCCGTCGGCGTGAATGCCGAAGAAGCGCTGCGCGTGCTGGAGCGTACCCACACCGATGGGTTGGCCTCGAGCGCGACCAAAGTGCTCGCACCGACTCCCGCATCCGAACCCGTGGCCCTTCGTCGCCGCAGCGACGCATTGGCCACACCTGCGGCGCGAACCTTGATCGTGTTGCTGGTGATGGCCTGTCTGGCGGGTGTGGTTTGGTATTGGTGGGAGTTCGTGCGGCCGTATCGCGCCGATGGAGGTCGGGCGCCTGTGCCGACGCCGGTGCTGCAACCAAGTGTGGTCGCCGTCCCGGTTGCCGCGCCGCTCGTAGGTAACGCGCCGCTCGTAGGTAACGCGCCGCTCGTAGGTAATGCACCGACAACACCGCTCGGTACCGACACCACGCGTGAACGCAATGACGCGATCGCAACGATGCCGGTGACCACCAACACCGTCGCACCGCCAGCGCCTGAGGTTGCGATCGCACCGACTAAAGCGTCTTTAGCGCGTATCGCCGCGAAAACCGCCGAGGAGGTTCGTCAACCTAAACCGGCGACTGATGTGAACAGCAACCCCCGCACTAGACAGGCCAGTGACACTAGCAGTGTCCTCGGCTTTACTTTTTCCGGGGAGTCGTGGGTCGAGGTGATCGACGGCAATGGTCGCACCGTTATTTCGCGGCGCTATCGAGCCGGTGAGGCGGATGAAGTCTCAGGTCGCGCGCCGTTTTCGATTGTGGTCGGCAACGCGCAGGCCACACGCATGGCCTACAACGGCCGCGAGTTTGATCTGGTGCCACACACTAAGACGAGTGTGGCGCGCGTCACGGTGAAGTAACTCGTCGAATTTCTGCAAGGCCGTACTCGCATGTTCAATAGCATTCCACGCCGCAAATCCCGCCAGGTCAAAATTGGTCACGTATTGATTGGCGGCGGCGCACCGATTATGGTGCAGTCGATGACCAACACCGATACCGAGGACATCGAGGCGACGGTGCGACAAGTCGCCGAATTGGCGCGCGCCGGATCGGAAGTGGTTCGCATCACCGTCAATACCTTGGCCGCGGCACGCGCCGTGCCACTGATTCGCGCCAAGCTCGACGCACTGGGCGTCAATGTGCCACTGGTTGGTGATTTTCATTTCAACGGCCATAAGTTGCTGACGGAAGTGCCGGCCTGTGCGGAGGCATTGGCTAAGCTGCGTATCAATCCGGGTAACGTCGGACGTGGTGCTAAACGCGACGACCAGTTTGGGGCGATGATTCAAGCCGCCATCAAATACCAGAAGCCGGTGCGCATCGGCGTGAACTGGGGTTCACTCGACCCTGAATTGAGCGCGCGCATGATGGATGAGAACGCGAAGTTGGCCGTGCCCTTGGATGCTGACGAAGTGATGCGCGAAGCGTTGATCGTGTCTGCCCTCGAGAGCGCAGCCAAAGCCGAGCAACTTGGATTGGCGGGCGACATGATTTGCCTGTCGTGCAAAGTCAGTTCCGTGCAGGATTTGATCGCGGTCTATCGCGATCTCGCACGTCGCTGTGACTATCCGTTGCATCTGGGATTGACCGAAGCGGGCATGGGTTCCAAAGGCATCGTCGCCTCGACCGCCGCACTAGCGGTGTTGTTGCAGGAAGGTATCGGCGACACCATTCGCATTTCCCTCACGCCTGAGCCGGGCGGTGATCGCACGCGTGAGGTCATCGTCGCCCAAGAAATTTTGCAGACCATGGGTTTGCGTGCGTTCACGCCGATGGTGGCGGCGTGCCCAGGTTGCGGCCGTACGACGAGTACCTATTTTCAGGAATTGGCCGAGAGCATCCAGGCGTATCTGCGTAACCAGATGCCAATCTGGAAATCGCAGTATCCGGGCGTCGAAGACATGCACGTTGCGGTGATGGGGTGCGTGGTCAACGGGCCGGGCGAGTCGAAGCTGGCCAACATTGGCATTTCCTTGCCGGGCTCCGGTGAGCGGCCGGTCGCCCCGGTGTACATCGACGGCGAGAAAGCGGTGACCTTGAAGGGCGAACATATCGCCAAGGAATTTCAGGCGTTGGTCGATCACTACGTCGCGACCACCTACGCGCCGGGAGCGACACCAAAGTCATCGTTGCGGCGCAAAGAAATCCCTGTCAAGCAGGTCGCTTAACATCTCCCCGGCCAAAGGGTTCAGCTAGCATTGCCATTCACGCCAATCGCGCTGCGGCAACCACAGCCGTGCAGCATCGATTGCTCGTTATGCGCATTTCCACGCGCCAATCACTGTAGGACGCCATGAAAACGTTACTTGCCTCAGCACTTCTTATTAGCGTGGCCAGCCTTGTCGGCTGCGCGACGACACAACAAACGCAATCCACCACGCAAGCCGCGAACAGTAAAGCCGACGCCGAAGTCATTACCGGCAGCAGATTGCCGCGCACGACGACCGATCGATTGGTCAAGTCAACGGTACAAGACAAGGCCGACGAGCCGGTGCGATCGATGGGTAACGTGGTCGGCGGCCGCGGCCGCTGAGCCGACCAAGGGTAGCGACGTCGCACACCAACGACGTTAATTACAGAGATTGAAAGTCAAAGCGGGGCGCGGTGTTTCGAGCAAAAATGCTTGAAACACCGCGCCCCGCTTTGACTTTGGTAAGTCTTCCGCGATGGCTACTGCAACGGGAACGCTGTCATGCCCGCAGGTGCCGTTCCGGCGTTGACCACAGTCGGTGCGGCACCGTTGGCGTTCATCAGCCACAGTACCAGCGTGCGGTCCGGGCGCATGAACAAAATGTCAAAAATGCCGCCGCCGTTGAAATCGCCCGTGGCCAAAATCGTCAGCGTTGGGTCCGAGCTGAAGGTGTAGGTTGCGGTCTGCGTCACCGACAGACTGCTGGCGGTGCACGACGCATTGGGATCATCCGCCACACCAGCGTAGTCCGGCAAGTTCAGTCCAGCTCCATTCAACACGATGATCTGAATGGCACCGGTGGATGCGTTGCGCGCCAGAATGTCGCCACGACGATTGCCGGTGAAATCGGCAAGTTTAATCGCCGTGGACCCGGCCGTGATGGTGCCACCGGAAAGATTCGCGCAGGTGCGTCCCGGTGTGGCCATCAACACGCGGATGTTATTTTCGGGGCTGACGTAGACCATGTCGGTGCCGTTGATGCCATCGAAATCGGCCGCGCCAAGCAGTTTCCAGGTCAGTGGCGCGCCACCACGTTTGCGTAACTGCTGGTAAGCGCCGCCGCTGGTGAACCAAATGTAGGAGACGCCTTGATCGTCGATGTTCGGCGACTGGCCGAGGAAACGCCACACCAGATCACCAAAGCCATCGCCGTCAAGGTCGCCGACGACCTGCACGTCCCACGCCGGCTTGACCGCGCGCAAAAATTGACCGCTGCCGGCCAGACTGAAGTTCGAGTAGATGCGCACGTCACCCTGACCCAGCGCGTTCAGCGTGGCCACCTCAAAGCCGGCCATGTCTGAGCGACCACTGCCCAGAAAATCGACGGCTCCGAGCAAGCGATAGTTTTGTCCCGGATGCGCCTGTGCGGTCCAGGTAAACGTGTTGTTCGATTGCAAGCGGCCCGCTTGCATGGTGCCGCTGGTCGATGCGACCAGCAGCACGCTCTTGTTGTTGCCGTCGATGTCGATGCCGCCGCGCCTGGACAGTGGGCCGAGCGAGGTGGCAACGGGGTCTAGCCACTGTTTCAGTTGCGGAAAGGCGAGATCCAGTCGTGAAAAATAATCGCGGTTAGCCAAGTTGTTCACACTTCCGCTGTTGTTACAAAGCGCATCGCCGCAACAAAGTGCCCCTCTGAGGAAATAGCTGTCGCTGATCGTTGTGAACAGGCCACCGCCTGAACTGCCTCCCTCTGTCGAGCTGCTGGTGTAGGCCACCGTGATGAAACTTCCACTTATTTGATCCTGCGAAACGATGCTAAAGGGGCTTGCCAACGTTTGGCCCGCGCTTACTTTGCGCGGGTCGCCGCCCGGATGGTGCACGACCGAAATTGCGCTGCCGCCACCAATCATCGCCGAATCCCAGCCGGCAAAATAGGCAGTTGCGGGTACTGTTCCGCGCAGTTGAAGCAACAATACGTCTGATGAGAGCGGCGCGTACAGCAGCGTCGCGCCGCCTTGCACCGCCGTCACGACCGCGTCATTGAGACTGATATTTGGCGCTTGGCAGGTTGGGTTCTCGTAGTTCCAGTAAGTGACAAGGGTGTTCGCTTCTGCTTGCGTACTAATACAGTGCGCCGAGCTGATGAAATACGGTATTTGCGTTGAAGGCACACTGTCGTTCAGCAGATTGCCCGTGCAAACATATGAGCCCGCCCCGGATTGGAACACCATGTTCGCGACAGAGTTCTTCGCGTTGATGAAGCCTGGTGACTGTGCAGTGCATACGGGATTGATGTAACAGGTTCCTTGTGCCTTTGTGGCTTTGGCCGACATGAATCTATCACTGACCGAGGCGAAGATATGCGATATCGCCTCAACCGAAACGCGAACGCCACTGGTCTCGCCCCCGGTTGGCATGAAAACTTCAATCAGTTGCGTATCGCCATCGGTCATCGGCGTCCAGTAGCGACCAGCCTCATCGAGCGAGGCGGCGATCTCGTTGAACGATGCGGTGTGAATGACGGTGAAGGGTGCGTCGGAACCGGCGAAGCGCAGTTCGCTACCGGTCGGCAAGCCGCTGGTTTGGATGGCGACCCTCGAGGCAATGGCACCGGGTGTTCTGGCCTTGAAGTGGGCAACCAGCCCACCTGAGGCTGTCGGCTGCCACTGGAGAGTTAGCGTCGGGGTGTCGAAGGCTTCATCGGTCGTCCGTTGCGTAATGCCAATTTGTAGCGCTTTGCGAAATTTGGCGACGTTAGCCGCTTTTGCTTGTTCCACGCGATCCGGATTAATCGCAAAAAAATTGACGGTGGGTACGCGCGCATCAAAACTTGCCATGAACGAATTATCGAGTGCGGATTTGGTGCCCATCGCGCCGGCGCGCGCCGGTTCGCCCTCAACACGCGAGGCCGCCGACACGTGCAAGGCAGCGATGATCGACAGTAGTGCCAGCAGCGCGACAGCACAGTGGCGCACGCTTGATGTGAGGCTGCGTGTCAGGGTGCGGGCGGCGAAGTCAGCCACAGGTGCGGGAAAACGAATCATTATTTTTTCTCCAAGATCGCCACGCGTCGAGGCTGGCGGTGCGTTCGAATGCTTGCTGGTTGCGGGCAAAGCTGCGTAGACAATTGTATTGCGTTTCGCTGTCTAAACGACTCGGCGGGTGTTCTCGCCGACCGCGCGTCTGTAACCAATTGCATATTTACGCAGCGGAACACGCCCATTCTCGAAAAACAGGCAAAAGCCCTGTAAAATCACAGGCTTGCAATTTGTCTTCCAGTCTCGGGTAAACGCTCGAGACTGATGGTTTCGCGCAGCTGGTGTCGCCGCTGGCCGACAGCGCGCACGCTAACTGCAAGCTGAGCGACGGCCATCGCTGGCAATCAATCATCAATCATTACTCCGATTCATACGGTGCTGCAACGTTGATGGATGCATCGACCGCGTCGCAGCCGACTCCGTCAGAACACACCCGCGCCACTTTCATGAAAACCTTGCAAGCCATCCGTGGCATGAACGATTTGCTGCCGCAAGATGCACCGCGTTGGCAGTTTTTTGAAGACACTGTGCGTGAGGTGTTCGAGCAGTACGGCTATCGATTGATGCGCACACCAGTGGTCGAGCCGACAGCGTTGTTCGTGCGCTCGATCGGTGAAGTCACCGACATCGTCGAGAAGGAAATGTACTCCTTCGAAGACAGCATGAATGGCGACAAGTTGACCCTGCGCCCGGAAGCGACCGCGGGATTGGTGCGTGCCGCGATCGAACACAATCTGCTCTATGAAGGTCCGAAACGGGTGTGGACGTGGGGGCCGATGTTCCGCCACGAGCGTCCGCAAAAAGGCCGCTATCGCCAGTTTCATCAATTTGACGTTGAAGCGCTGGGTTTTGCTGGGCCTGACGTTGACGCTGAGCAAATCGTGTTGTTGAAGCGTTTGTGGGATCGGCTCGGTTTTCGCAATATTCGGTTGTCGATTAATTCCATCGGCGACGCCCCGGCGCGCGCGACGCACCGCGAGGCGCTGGTCAAATACTTTGAGGCACACGCTGACCAACTCGATGCTGACGCCAAGCGCCGGCTCTACACCAATCCGCTGCGCACGCTCGACTCCAAGAACCCGGCCATGCAAGCACTGGTTGAGGGCGCACCGCGGCTGGCGGATTTTCTGGGCGACGACGAACGGCGTCACTTCGTCGGCGTTTGCGCGCTGCTCGATGCGGCCAACGTCCCCTACACGGTTGACACGCGATTGGTGCGTGGTTTTGATTACTACAACCGCACCGTCTTTGAGTGGATCGCAAAAACCGACGAATGGGAACTCACGATCGCCGGCGGCGGTCGCTACGACGGATTGATTGCCGAACTCGGCGGCAAGTCGGCGCCCGCCTGCGGATTTGGCCTTGGCGTGGAGCGCGTGATGATGCTCGTCGAGCAGACTGCGTCGGAGGCCAGCAACATCGGGGCTGCGCTTGACGGCTATATTGTCTATGGTGCGTCGGAGCGCGAACACGCGTGGCGCGTTGCCGAACGCTTGCGCGACGCTGGATTGAAGATCGCCGTGCACGGTGGCAGCGAAGCCGAGGCGGCGAGTTTGAAGTCACAGATGAAGAAGGCCGACGGCAGCGATGCACGCTTTGCTATCATCTTGGGCTCCGACGAGCTCGCACAACAAAAGCTGACCATCAAGAACATGCACAGCGGCGATCAAGTCACACTGTCATTCGACGACGCCATCACGCATCTGTCAGTGGCGTGACGGATTCTTGAATTTCACAAGTATTGAACAGTAACCAATGAAGGTAGCATCAAATGGCCGTATACGATTCTGAAGAACAGCAACGCATCGACGCACTCAAAGACTGGTGGGCGCAATGGGGCAATCTGGTATTTGCGGGCGTGATTATTTTCCTGCTGGGTGTCAGCGGCGCACAAGGCTGGCGCTACTACCAACGCCAGCAAGTGGCTGCGGCCGAGACGCTGTTCGTTAGCGTCAAGCAGGTCGCGCAGGAAACGGCGGCGACCAAGGAGTGGAAGAAACTCTCGGCAGCCGCAACCGCACTCGCCGAAAAATATCCGGCGACTTTTTATGCGACCGATGCACAACTGATGGCTGCCAAGGCGGCGTTCGATCAAAACCAGCCGGTCGAAGCGAAAAAACACCTCGAATGGGTCGCCGAGAAGGGCGTGGCGACACACCAGCCAATTGCCCGCGTTCGGTTGGCGTCACTGCTGCTCGACGAAAAGAAGTACGACGAGGCCTTGAAGCTGCTCGACAGCGTGAAAGGCGAGGGGTTTACTTCGCTTACGGCCGATTTGAAGGGCGATATCTACGCGGCGCAAGGGCGGCGCGACGAAGCACGCGCGGCGTATGAACTGGCAATCGACAAAGCCGAGGCGCGCAGTCCGTCGAAGTCAATTTCGCAAGCCAAGCTCGACGCTTTTGGCGGCGCGACCGAAAAACCAGTCAACAAGACCAACGACAGCAAGACCGACACCAAGACTGGTGGCAAGTCTGAAGCCAACGGAGCGAGACCGTGAAGCTAACCAAGATAGCGCGAGGCGTACCCAGGTTGCGGGTCGTGGCATTGACCGGCATGCTCATGCTCACCGGCTGTGCGTCGATTAGCAACTTGTGGCCGCCGTTCGACTGGTTCGGTAGCAAAGTGCGCCTCGCGCCATTGCCCCCACTCCGTGATTCGGCGATCAACGTGCAGTGGTCGGCGATTGCCGGAAGTCCGAAAACGTTCTTGTTCGCACCGTCCGTGAGCGACAAGCTGGTGTTTACGGCAGCCTACAGCGGCAACATTGACGTGATCGAGGAACAAGGCGGCAAGAGCGTTTCGCGCATCGACGCCAAGGCCAAACTCACGGCAGGCGTCGGATCGGCCGACAATTTTGTGGTGGTTGCGGATACCCGCGGCAATGTACTCGCCTTCGATGCCGCCGGGCGCGCGCTGTGGAAAACGCCGTTGGACGGGGAAATTTTGGCCGCACCCTTGGTCGCGCAAGCCAATGTGATTGTGCGCACCGCTGACGGGCGCTTGTTCGCGTTGAATCGCGCCGATGGCAAACGCAAATGGGTGTTCTCGCGTGCCACACCGGTGCTGACGCTGCGTACCGGCGCGGGCGTTGCGGTCAGCCGCGGCGTGATCTACGCGGGCTATCCGGCCGGCAAAGTAGTGGCCATTGAATTGGAGAGCGGAAGACCAGTGTGGGAGGCGACCTTGTCGCTACCACGCGGCTCGACCGAGTTGGAGCGCATCGCCGACGTTGCCGGCGTACCGGCGCTTGACGACACGCGCGTTTGCGCCGCGGTGTATCAGGGCCGCACTGGTTGTGTTGAAACGCTAAACGGTAATACGTTGTGGACGCGCGATATTTCGAGCGCCGACGGCGTCGCGGTCGACGCCAAGCATCTGTACGTGGCCGATCTCGACGGCAATGTGAACGCGTTGGACAAGACCTCCGGTGCGACAGTGTGGAAACTCGACAAGCTCGCGCGGCGTGATTTGGGGACACCGATTATCGTCAAAGGACGCATTCTGGTTGGTGATCGCACTGGCACAGTACACGCCATTGCCGCCGACAGCGGCGAGTTGACCGGACGTCTGACCACCGACGGTAGCCGTGTCATTGCGTTGGTGCAAAACGGTGAGCGTGCCATTGCGCAGACTGAAAAGGGTGGCGTGTACGCGATCTCGGTTCGCTAACCGGCGCAAGTAAGCCGCGACAGAGTCGCGGGAGATGGCCGCGCACCATTTGTATTGACGATCCCGACGGCACCGTTTTATTGCCGTCGCCAAAGTTTGGACCTATAGGCGCTGCTGCGGGTACCCGGAATGTGTGAAACGTCGGCAGAGTCGGTGCCTCGTGCTCCGGTGTCGCGCGATGTAATTCAATTATGAAACCCACTATTGTTATTGTCGGTCGGCCGAACGTCGGCAAATCGATGCTGTTCAATCGACTCACCAAGTCGCGCGACGCGTTGGTCGCTGATTTGCCGGGTCTGACGCGCGATCGTCACTATGGTCACGGTCGCGGCGCGTCTAAACCATTCTTGGTGGTGGACACGGGCGGCTTCGAGCCTAGGGTGACCGACGGCATCCTGCACGAAATGGCCAAGCAGACCTTGCAAGCCGTGGCCGAGGCCGACGCATTGCTGTTTGTCGTTGACGGTCGGCAGGGGCTGACCCCGCAAGACAAAATCATCGCCGAGAAACTGCGGCAGACCATGCGGCGCGAAGGCGGCGCGGGTGCGAGCCAACGTGTACCGGTGATGGTCGCGGTCAATAAAGCCGAAGGCATGGACGAGCAGATCGTGACTGCCGAATTTTACGAACTCGGTCTCGGCGTGCCGGTCGCGATATCGGCCGCACACGGCGAAGGCGTGCGGCAGCTCATCGAAGACATGCTGGAAAATTTCCCCGTCTCGGAAGAAGAAGTCGATCCGAAACACCCAAAGATTGCCATCATCGGCCGACCCAATGTCGGCAAATCAACATTGGTGAATAAGTTGTTGGGCGAGGAACGTGTGATCGTTTTCGACGAGCCAGGCACGACGCGCGATTCGATTTTTGTGCCATTGCATCGCAACGGCAAGGACTACACGCTGATTGACACGGCAGGCATCCGGCGTCGCGGCAAGGTGTTCGAAGCGGTGGAGAAATTCTCGGTCATCAAGACCTTGCAGGCCATCGCCGACTGCCACGTGGTCATTCTGGTGTTAGATGCGCGTCAGGAAGTGTCCGAACAGGATGCCCACATTGCCGGCTTCATCCTTGAGTCGGGTCGCGCGTTGGTGGTGGCGATCAACAAGTGGGACAACCTTGACGAGTACGCAAGGGAGCGGGTCAAGAGCGACTTTGACCGAAAACTGCACTTCCTGAGTTTTGCGCACATGCATACCATTTCGGCCAAGGACGGCATGGGTTTGGGCCCGATGTTTGGCTCAGTTGACGATGCGTTTGCGGCCGCAATGGCCAAGTTGTCGACGCCGAAACTGACGCGTGCGCTGATGGCGGCGACGGCAGCGCACCAACCGCCGATGAGTGGGCTGCATCGCCCGAAAATGCGTTATGCCCACCAAGGCGGCCACAATCCGCCATTGGTGATCGTGCACGGCAGCGGGCTAACCGGCGTTCATGAAAGCTACGTGCGCTATCTCGAAGGCCGCTTCATGGAGACCTTCAAGCTACGCGGCACGCCGCTGCGGGTTGAACTGAAAGCCGCCGCCAACCCGTTTCGCGACAAGAAGCCACCGCCTCTCACCAAGGGCCAGGAAGACAAGCGCCGACGTGGCCGAATTCGCATGAAGCGCAAGTACGGGTAGGGTGCGGCCCGCGCACCAAGCGCTTCCCCACAGCCGAAATGGTGCGCACGGCGCACCCTACGGTCCGAAAACTTTTTCGTTGTCGCGCGAGGAACAAAAACGTCACATGGCGTGTCTTTACAGGGCAAGCCAACAGTGGAGCGCGGTTTTTGGTTAAAGTACATAATCGGTCAGAGTTGTCTTTTGACCCCGTTATCCGGCGGTCCGCCGCAGTTGAACGGGGCAATTCGGCCATAACCCAGTTGGAGAATAAGAACATGAGTGCAAAAGGGCAATTATTACAAGACCCATTCCTGAATATTTTGCGGAAGGAACACGTTCCGGTCTCAATCTATCTTGTCAACGGTATCAAGTTGCAAGGCCAGATTGAGTCGTTTGACCAGTACGTCGTGTTGCTCAAGAACACGGTGACGCAAATGGTCTACAAGCACGCGATTTCGACGATCGTTCCGGCACGCGCGGTGACGATTCCGTTTGACGCGGCCGTTGGCGATAGCTGATGTCGGTGGCCGCACGCGGCGCACCAAGCTAGCGTCAGCGAAACAGTCAGCGACACGCGTCGTCGTGGCTTGTCATTCGCGTATTCGCACCCATATTTGCTGCGTGAAGTGCACCTGTGGTGCGCCGCGAGCCGTGGTAGCGCCCCCATTTTCCGGATAACGATTTGAAACCACCATTCCCCGCGACAACTGAGCGTCGCACTGCTGCGGTTGCGTTGTTGCTAGACTTTGGCGACGGCCAAGTCGACGCACGTTTGAATGAGGCGCGCGAGCTCATCAACACGGCAGGCGCTGATCTGGTGGGCAGTCTCACGGGCAAGCGGCAAAAGCCCGACGCGGCGACGTTCGCCGGTAGCGGCAAGGTCGAGGAACTGAAGCTGCTGGTCGATGAAACATCGGCCACACTTGTCGTGGTTGATCATCAACTTTCGCCGATCCAGATTCGCAATCTCGAAAAAGTGCTCGGCGCGGACAAGGTTCGGGTGATGGATCGCACCGACCTGATTCTCGAGATTTTTGCCCAACGCGCGCGCTCTGCAGAAGGCAAACTGCAGGTGGAGTTAGCGCAGATGCAGCACCTTCTGACGCGTCTGGTCAAGGGCTGGACCCACTTGGAACGTCAGCGCGGCGGCATCGGCGTTCGCGGCGGCCCGGGTGAGACACAGTTGGAAATGGACCGGCGTTTGGTCGGTGAGCGCATCAAAAAACTCAAAGATCGGCTCGCCAAGCTGGAGCGCCAGCGGACGACGCAGCGTGCCGGACGTCGGCGCGCTGGGGCATTCACCGTCTCCATCGTCGGCTATACCAACGCTGGCAAATCCACCCTGTTCAATCGCCTGACGCGCGCCGACACCTACGTGGCGAACCAGTTGTTCGCCACGCTGGATACCACCACGCGACGCATCTTCCTCGACCCTTCGTACAACGTCGCACTGTCGGATACCGTCGGTTTCATTCGTGAATTGCCACACGGGCTGGTTGCCGCTTTTCACGCCACGTTGACCGAAGCACTCGAAGCCGATGTGCTGTTGCATGTCATCGACGCGTCGAGCCCGGCACGCGACCAGCAGATTGGTGACGTCGAGGCCGTGCTCGAGGAGATTGGTGCGTCACACATTCCGCAGATTCGTGTGCTCAATAAAATTGACCGCATTGAGTCAGCATCGCCCGCCTCGGCGCTGCGAGGCGAGGATGGTAAAATTTGCGAAGTTAGAGTCAGTTCCACGACGGGTGAAGGTTTCGAGTTGTTGCGGGAGGCGCTGGCTGAGTACGCGTCGCAAAGTCTTGCGGACGCCGCCGCACTGCGCGACGGCGTACCAAGAGATGACCGCAGCGCGGGCTGCGTGTTGGGAGCGCACAAAGAAGTCGTCGCATTGCCAGAATTAATTACCACCGATCTTTTCAGTTCACCGCAGGTGTTGAATGACGCGCCAGCGGTTTTGCCTCTTTTTCATTGATTTCTAGTCTCGGAGTAATCGTATGCGGTCGAATCCACGATCGTTGTTGATCGAAATTTTTGCAGTAACGCTGGCGCTCATCGGTTGGCTCTTTCTTCGGCTCAAGCACGCGTTCATGGCGTGGCGTCAGCAACGATCGGGTCTTGCCACAGATGCGGCAAATGGCATGAGTGAAATGTCGATGAATGACCCGCAATGGGGCAAGCGCAATAGCAGCGGTGGTGGCGGCAATAACGAGGGCCCACCCGATCTGGACCAGATCGTGAAAAAACTTAACCAGAAATTGGCCGGACTGTTTGGTCGAACGCCCAACAACGGCGGTGGTAATAGCAGCGGTGCGCCCGGCGGCCCCTCGAATGCGGCGATGGGTAGCGGCTTTGCGCTTGCCGCAAGTCTGGCGCTGGCAGTTTGGCTAGCGACGGGCTTTTATATCGTCGAAGAGGGTAGCCGTGGCGTCGAACTGCGACTCGGTAAATATTTGCAAACCACTTCGCCCGGACCGCGCTGGCACTGGCCGTACCCGTTTGAAACTCACGAAGTGGTCAACATCAGCCAAGTGCGCGCCATCGAAGTCGGGCATCGCGACAATCAGAAAACCAAGGTCAAGGAAGAAGCCTTGATGCTGACTCAGGATCAAAACATTGTCGATCTACAGTTTGCCGTGCAGTACACCTTGAAGAGCCCCGAAGATTATTTGTTCAATAACCGCAGCCCCGACGAAGCGGTGCGTCAGGTCGCGGAGACGGCGATGCGCGAGATTGTCGGTCGCAGCAAGATGGACTACGTGTTGTATGAAGGCCGTGGCGAAATCGCGGCACGCGCCAAAGTGCTGATGCAAAAAATTCTCGATCGCTACACCACCGGCGTTTCCGTTTCGACGGTCAACCTGCAAAACGCGCAGCCGCCGGAGCAAGTGCAAGGCAGCTTTGACGATGCGGTGCGCGCCAAGCAGGACAAGGAACGCCTGAAAAATGAGGGCGAGGCTTACGCCAACGACATCCTGCCTAAAGCGCGCGGTCTTGCCGCACGCTTGCTCGAAGAAGCCAGCGGTCATAAGCAGCGCGTGATTGCCAATGCGCAGGGCGAGGCGTCGCGCTTTTCGGCGGTGGTCGCCGAGTACGAAAAAGCGCCGCAAGTCACGCGCGAACGCATTTATCTGGAGACGATGCAGCAAGTGATGCAAAACACCAGCAAGGTGCTCGTCGATCAAAAAGGTGGGCAGAATTTGTTGTACCTTCCGCTCGACAAGATCATGCAAATGTCAGGCTCGAGCCAGCAATCGCAGAGCAGCGATCCCGTCGCCAAGTCGGTGACATTAACCGACCCGCCTGCCACTGCGGCACCTGACCCTACTGCCACGCGCCGCGATTTGCGTTCGCGTGACGGTCGCTAGACGAGGAGCATGAATATGAAAAAGCACCTTCCTCTGATCGCCATGATTTCGCTGGTGATTCTGGTCACTCTGCTGATGAGCGCGTTTACGGTCGACCAGCGCCAAGCCGCGATTCGCTTTCGCTTGGGCGAAGTCGTCGATGTCCATACCCAGCCGGGCCTGTATTTCAAGGTACCGTTGATCGAGAACATTCGCCTCTATGACATGCGCATCCAGACGCTCGATACCAAGGACGCCGAGCGCATCCAGACCAGCGAGAAAAACAACGTACTGGTGGACTCGTTTGTCAAATACCGCATCATCGATGTCAAACAGTTCTTCGTCTCAACGCGCGGCGAATTCACTGCAGCTGAGGTTCGACTCGCGCAGGGGATCAACAACGATTTGCGTGACGAGTTCGGTCAGCGCACGCTGGCGGAAGTGATTTCCGGTGAGCGCGACAAGATTATGGAGAGCCTGCGGGTTAAAGCCGACAAGGACGCGCGCAGCATCGGCATCGAAGTGCTCGACGTACGCCTGAAGCGTGTCGATCTGGTATCTGAAATTTCAGCCGACGTTTACAAACGCATGGAGTCCGAGCGCAAACTCGTCGCCAACGAATTGCGTGCCACCGGCGCTGGTGAAGCCGACAAGATTAAGGCCGAAGCGGAGCAAAAACGCACCGTGATCCTGGCCGAGTCGTACCGCGACGCGCAGAAAATCAAAGGTGAGGGCGATGCACAGGCCGCGCGCATCTACGCGCAGGCATTCGGTCGTAACGCCGAGTTTTATTCGTTCTATCGCAGCATGGAGGCCTACCGCGAGAGCTTCCGCAACAAGTCCGACGTGATGGTGCTCGACCCGAGTTCGGATTTTTTCAAGTACATGCGTAACCCGGGTCGAGGAAAATAAGCCTTCCGCCCGATCGCCGCGCGAGACAGGGGCGGCAGAGTCGGGACGAAGTGCGTATAATTCGTCAACGGCGCGTTCTGAAAAGAGCGTGCCGTTTTTGTTGGCCGCTTTTTATTGAAAAGGCGCGCCGTTTTTGTTGGGCGCTTTATATTGAAACGAGCGCGTTGTTGCCCGCTAATTTTGGATGGGGCGTCACAAAATGAATTTCTGGGATGTGTTACTGGCTGGTGCTGCGCTAATGCTCATCTTCGAGGGGGTCATGCCGTTTGTTGCGCCCGAAGCGTGGAAAAACACCATGCGGCTGGCGATGGCATTGACCAATGGACAACTGCGATTTATCGGGTTGCTCGCGATTGTCGCGGGGCTGGCGTTGTTATGGATTGTGAGATAGAGCATGGCCACCTGGACGCTGCCGGAAAACATTGAAGACGTACTACCCGCCGAGGCTGCCAAGCTGGAGCGCCTGCGCCGTATCGCGCTCGATATGTTTGCCGGTCACGGTTACGAATTGGTGATGCCGCCGCTGCTCGAGTATGTTGAATCGCTGCTCTCCGGCGTTGGTCACGATATGGATCTGGCGACCTTCAAGCTGGTCGATCAGTTGTCTGGCCGCATGATGGGATTGCGCGCCGACACCACGCCGCAAGTCGCGCGTATTGACGCGCACGTGCTCAATCGTCCCGGCGTGACGCGGCTCTGCTATGCGGGCAGCGTGTTGCACACGCGTCCCGCCGGACTTGGAAAATCGCGCCAGCCGTTTCAGGTCGGCGCGGAACTGTACGGCCATGCCGGGCTGGACGCCGATATCGAAATTCAACAACTGATGTTGGACACGCTCGCGGCCATGGGCGTGCGTGCCGTTCGACTCGATATCGGTCAGCCGCGCATTTTTCGCCTACTCGCCGATGAAGCGGTGCTATCGGCC
This sequence comes from Usitatibacteraceae bacterium, assembly GCA_038901675.1. GTDB lineage: Bacteria > Pseudomonadota > Gammaproteobacteria > Burkholderiales > Usitatibacteraceae > UKL13-2. Next base: position 28,910 of record JBCKPM010000009.1, read on the forward strand.
GATGAACGCGAGACGCTGTTCGCGGCGGTCAGCGGCAAAGACAGCGCAACGCTCGCAAGTTTTGTGGCTCAACGCAGCGCGGGTAACGGCGCCGCCCCTTCTGCGGTGCAGGCGATTGCGCTGCTGCCAACGCTGTATGGCGACGACGCACTGGAGGTAATCGCGAACGCGCGGCGGTTGCTGCCATTGCGTCCGCCGGTGCAACAAGCGCTCGAGCAACTTTCAGACGTCGCGCAGCATTTTTCGGCGCAAGGATTCAAGGTGTCCGTTGACCTCGGTGAACTCGGCGGATTCAATTACGAAAGCGGGATTGCGTTTGCCGCGTATGCCAACGGCGCGTCGGAGGCGATTGCGCGTGGTGGTCGCTACGACGATATCGGGCGGGTATTTGGGCGTGCGCGTCCGGCCACTGGCTTTTCAATGGATCTGAAATCGTTGCTCGCGCTCGTTGACGACACGACACCGAAGGTCAGACGCGTACTGGCACCCGCACATCCCGATGCGGCTGCACGCAAAGCGATGGCCGCGTTAAGAGCAGACGGCGACATTGTGATGACGCGCCTCAACGGCGAGCAGCGCAACGAGCACGCCGCGACACACGAAATGACGTTAATCGATAGCAAGTGGCACGTAAAGGATTGTGATGGCTAAGAATGTGGTGGTAGTTGGCACGCAGTGGGGCGACGAAGGCAAAGGCAAGATTGTCGATTGGCTAACCGAGAGAGTCGCGGGTGTAGTGCGCTTTCAGGGTGGGCACAACGCTGGCCACACGCTGGTGGTGAACGGCAAGAAAACGATTTTGCGACTTATTCCATCGGGCATGCTGCATCCACACGTGATTTGCTATATCGGCAACGGCGTGGTGCTGTCGCCGGAAGCGTTGCTCAAGGAAATCGATGAGCTGACCGATGCGGGACTCAATGTGGTTGAGCGTCTACGCATTTCCGAAGCGTGCCCGTTGATCCTGCCGTATCACGTTGCGCTCGATCAGGCGCGCGAAATTCAGAAGGGTGATGCCAAGGTTGGCACCACCGGGCGCGGCATTGGCCCGTGCTACGAGGACAAGGTCGCGCGCCGCGCGATCCGGGTGAGTGATCTGTTGTATCCGGAGCGCTTTCGCACCAAGTTGGTCGAAGTGCTCGACTATCACAACTTCGTGCTGACCAAGTATTTGAATGTTGCCGCGGTGAGTGTCGAGTCGGTGTATGAGCCGACGCTGAAAATGGCCGAGCGCTTGCGGCCGATGGTCGCTGACGTGTCGGCTGAATTGCATCGCGTCATGGCCGACGGCAAGCAACTCTTGTTTGAGGGCGCACAAGCGGCGCTACTTGACATCGATCACGGTACCTATCCGTTTGTCACGTCGTCCAATTGCCTGGCCGGACAAGCCTCGGCCGGTGCCGGTGTCGGGCCCAACGCGTTGCACTACGTGTTGGGTATCACCAAGGCTTACGCCACCCGCGTCGGCTCGGGGCCATTTCCGACCGAACTGGAAAATGACATCGGGCAACGACTGCGTGATCGCGGGTTTGAGTACGGCTCGGTGACGGGCCGCCCGCGCCGCTGCGGTTGGTTTGACGCGGCGGCATTGAAGCGTTCGGCACAACTCAATGGGCTGTCTGGGCTTTGCATCACCAAACTCGATGTGCTCGATGGGCTCGACGAGTTGAAGCTCTGTGTGGGCTACAAGTTCGAAGGCCGCACTCTCGACATCCTTCCCTACGGCGCGGAATCAATTAGCGCGTGCGAGCCGATTTACGAGTCGCACGCAGGCTGGTCGGAAACGACGCTCGGCATTCAGCAATTCGACAAGCTGCCAATTAATGCGCAAAAGTATTTGCGCTGCATCGAAGCACTGGTCGGTACGCGCGTCGCACTCGTCTCGACCGGTCCCGACCGCCACGAAACGATCGTGCTGCATCACCCATTTGAGTAACTTGTGAACTTCTAGAAACCGTCGCGAGCGGGTGAAGTTCGCGTCGAGGAGGGGACACGTACCCAGTGTACGGCGACGGGTTTGGCAAACTCGGGAGGCGCGAAATTCGCCCGCGCAGTAGGTTAATAGAAGTTCCCACTGGTGAAAGTCTAGCAATGACGCTGTGTTCGGGCCATTTGTGCCTGAAACGCCGCGCCAATCGGCGAGTTGTGTTTGGGGAAATTCGCCGAGTGGCAGGGGATGAGACTTCCCTCTCCCCGTGCGGGAGAGGGAGCGAGGGAGATGGCATTTTCGCGCAGAAGCGTTCGCGTTTGAATTGAACCCAAGGCCCAACAGGTTGGCGCGGGCCGTGACAGCGGCTATGAAGTCCTTGCGGGCTTGGGGAGCGTAGGACTTTAGTTTGGCTTTGTTCATGTTTGAATATGGCTCCAGCCATTGGGTATTGCGCGATGAATCTGTAGAAGATCGAATGACGACAGCTACTTCGTAACGCGCTAACTTTCGTCTTTCTCTTGCGTCATATCGTCGTTGCCGGCTGCGGTCAGACGGCGGGTGGTCAGCGCGCACCGTTGCTCTATGAGCGTCACGATCTTCGCAAGGATGGTGTGGCTGTTGCCCTCCAACGCCAAGTTGGCGCGTGTTGTGCGAGCCAAGTCTGGCAGGCGTTTGGCAATTTCCAGAATGCGTTTCTTGGCCTGCGCCGGCGACAGCCCGGCCGAGGTGGCGAACTGCTCCCAATGCCGCGCATGCACGTCTGAAAATTCGTACTTGCTGCCAATCTTCATCGCCATTTTCTTGGTCAGATCCGGATAGACCGCGGTGGAGAGTGCATCGTATAGCGGGGCCAGAACCGCGCCTTCAGGTTTGTATAGCAGCGAAAAATTCTTGGCGTGTGCATCGTGGTTGCCAATCAGGGCGTTGAATACGACGTAGTCCAGCAGTTTCAGGATGCTTGGAGCGCTTGGGCGCGTGGCACGGCGCAGCAGCTCGAAGCATTGTGCGAGATCGGGACCGCCCTCGTTCTGATACTTCAGTTCCGGCGCGATACCCAAGGCCTGGCAGAAATCTTCCTGGTGGAGCCGTTGTTGCTGGGCCGGCTTGGCATTGGCAGCATGCTGTCGGTCGTAACGTTCTACCAGCAGGTAGTGTCGGCCTTTAATCTTCTGAATGAATGTTTTGGCCACGTCCAGTTTCAAGCCTTCTGCAAGACGCATGCAGAATCCTTCATTGAAGACACTGCCGTCCAAGTCCGCGATGGCGGGTTTGATGATGTGCGAACTGGGCGCACCGAGTAAGGGCAAGCCGATACGTTTGCCGTCGGCGACGACGGGTAGCTTGTCCTGCGCTCCGGCGAGAGACAGCCGTAGGCCGTCTTGTCCGGCGAGCATCGGTCGCTTTGGCATTTCATCGAGTAGTTGCAGCAGTTGCAATTCGTCAAGCCAGCGCACGGCTTGGGGCGAATTGGGTGATTGGAATTTTTGACCGTGCTCCAGTAGTGTCACCGCGCCGGCGCATTCGCCGCCGATGCCGTCGAGCAAACCAAAATCATTCTTTGCCGAGACGTGCAGTGCCTTTGCGATCAGCGTGCGCTTTTTGCCTTCGGGCAAGAGCCCGGCAAAGAAAGGGCGTGCTTCGCGATCGTCGAAGGGCTCGGCTCTGAGCGGCAGCGATCGGGACAGTGGTGTCGTTGTGATGTTGTCACCCTTGGCTTTACAAGCTAGCCAAACGGGTGTGTAGGCAAAGCCCAATCGCCCTGCGGCCTGGGTGAGGGTTCCGATATGCTGTCCCAACAACCAGACTTCCAGCTCAGTGACCATTTCACTTCGCCTCATTGCTGGATGGCAGGCCGTCGACCATCATGGTGGCGCCGAGAGCGTGCAGCACACGCAACACGTTTTCCAACCGAAGCGTGGGTTTGCCGGCCTCCAACTCGACAATGAAACGCACGCCGACGCCGGCCGCCAGCGCCAACTGGGGTTGGGTGAGGCCAAGCTGTTTGCGCGCGGCGCGCGCGGCTTGGCCAAGGGATGCAGGGGTATTGATAACCGTAGGCATATAAATTTCCTGTTCGGGAAATTATCGGCCTAAGAATGGGGAAATGTAATATAAATATCCCGTTCGGGAAATAATGGCCGCAGGAGGGCGATTCTTGGCTAAAATATCCCGAACGGGAAAGTCACTAGTTTCATTGAATCCGGGCCATCTGGCCGGCGCAGATCGCCGCAAGCAACTCGGCTTTGAGCTTGCTTGGGATTCCGACGTCGGCGCGGGCTCGCTTCGGGAGGACCTGTTTTGGATGCTCGTTGCCGCATCGAATGTTTTTCTTAACATCCAAAACCCAGAAAAGCGACGGAAACTTTGCCGCGTCATGAAGGCTAGGGACGCGGTTTGGATAAATCGTTATGGTCCCTACGACAAAGCCAGATGGCGCGAGCTCGATGACTCGATGAGCGATGCGTTTGGTGCGCTTAGTGGGTGGCCTTGAGTCGAGCTGGTGGTTCGCAAATTTCCGCGCTCGCTGCTTCGTCCCCCAATAAAAAAGCCGCCCACGTCGCATGGCGGCTTGTTTATTTGGTGCCCGAAAGAGGACTCGGTCACGTGCCGCGACCCCGCATCGCCCTGCATGGCGATGCCTTCGCGTCCTTTGCGGGAAGTCCGCAGGGACTTCCCTTCGGTCTCCAAAATAAAAAAGCCGCTTGCGCGACTTGTTTATTTTGGTGCCCGAAAGAGGACTCGAACCTCCACAGTGTTGCCACCGCTAGGACCTGAACCTAGTGCGTCTACCAATTCCGCCATCCGGGCTTTATTTTGCGTAACCGCAGACGAACGTTTCAGGTGTTGCACGATCGTCGTTGCTGCTTGATGCTGTTTTGTCACGACGGAAATACCCAAGTGCGCCTGAGGCTAACCGCGTAAAATGAGGCCGAATAATAGCCAAAAGCCCGTCAATTGTCCACCGCAAAGCCAAAAACAACCAAAGCTCAACAAAAACGCAACGCTCACGCGGTGATTGCGAAAAAGTCGGCGCGAACCAAACCGCCCACGGCGGAAGAAATCGCGTTTACCAAGCCGACCCGTTCGAGTGATCCGCACGCAACACGCGAGGCTGAGAAGTACGAAAACCCGATTCCGTCGCGCGAATTGATTCTCGATGTGCTGACTAAAACCGGCGTGCCGATGATGGAGGACGAGATTGCAGCTGCGCTCGAAATCGAAGCTGCCGAGCGCGACGGTTTTGCACGCCGCCTGAACGCGATGGAGCGCGACGGGCAGTTGATGAAAAACCGTCGCGGCGCGATTGGGCTGTCGGAAAAGATGGATTTGATCGCCGGTCGTGTGCAGGGCCATCCGGATGGCTTCGGCTTTTTGGTGCCGGACGACAAGAGCGAAGATCTGTTCCTCGGTCCGAAGCAGATGCAAAAAGTGCTCGATGGTGACCGCGTGCTGGTGCGCGAAATCGGTGTTGACCGGCGCGGTCGTCGTGAGGCGTCGATTATCGAGGTGCTCGAACACAAGAACACGCGTGTTGTCGGACGCTTGTTTGAGGAGCACGGTGTACTGTTTGTCATCGCCGAAAACAAACGCATCAGTCAGGACATTCTGGTCGAACCCGGTTACGACCTGAAAGCCGCGCCCGGCCAAGTCGTGATGGTGGAGTTAGTCGCGCAGCCGTCACGCAATGCAGAGCCGATTGCGCGGGTCATTGAAGTGCTCGGCAACTACGCTGATCCGGGCATGGAAATCGAGATCGCGCTGCGTAAACACGATTTGCCGTATGAATGGTCGGACGAAATTCTGGCGCTGGAGAAAAAGCTGCCGAAAAAAGTGACGCCAAAAGAGTGCGAAGGCCGCAAGGATTTGCGCAAGTTGCCGTTTGTCACCATTGACGGCGAAACAGCGAAGGATTTCGACGATGCCGTCTATGCGGAACCGCAGGGTAAGGGTTTCAAGCTGTTTGTTGCCATTGCTGACGTCTCGCATTACGTCAAGTCGGGCGACGCACTCGACCGTGAGTCGCGTTTGCGCGGTAACTCCGTGTACTTTCCGCGACGTGTGATTCCGATGCTGCCTGAAGCGTTGTCGAACGAAATGTGTTCGCTGAATCCGCAGGTTGATCGACTGGCACTGGTGTGTGAGATGCAGATTTCATTGTTGGGCGAAGTCAAGCGTTACGATTTTTACGAAGCCGTCTTTCATTCCACGCAACGTTTGACCTACACCAAGGTGGCCAAGTATCTGTACGAAAACCTGCCGGACCACGGCATCAACAAAGAATTGCTGCCACACATTCGCCACCTCGATGACGTGTTTCAGGTGCTGCTGGCCGCGCGCCACAAGCGCGGTGCCATCGACTTTGAATCGGCCGAAACGGAAATGCGTTTTACCGACGACGGCAAGATATCCGAGATTGTTCCGTCCAAGCGCAACGACGCGCATCGTCTGATTGAAGAATGCATGCTCGCGGCCAATGTCTCGACGGCCAACTTTCTGATCGAACACGAGCATGCGGCGCTGTATCGCGTGCATGAAGGGCCGAATGAAGACAAGCTCGCACAAGTGCGCGCCATGCTCAAGGACTTCGGCCTGTCGCTTGGTGGGGGAAAAGACCCCAAGCCGAGCGACTACGCGGCGCTGATTGTCAAAATCAAGGGGCGGCCCGATGAAGCGCTGCTCAATACCGTGCTGCTGCGCTCGCTGCGGCAGGCTGTGTATTCGCCGGACAACGTTGGCCACTTTGGCTTGTCCTACGACGCCTACACGCACTTCACTTCGCCGATTCGGCGCTATCCGGATTTGCTCACCCATCGCGCCATCAAGGCAGTGTTGCACAACGAGGTGTACGACCCGAAAGAAGCGTGGGATGCGTTGGGGCAGCAATGCTCCTTGACCGAGCGTCGCGCCGACGATGCGACGCGTGATGTGGTGGCGTGGCTGAAGTGCTACTACATGAAAGATCGCCTCGGCGAAACATTCGCCGGCACCATTTCGTCGGTAACGAGCTTCGGGATTTTTGTCGCGCTCGACGACGTTTACGTCGAAGGGCTGGTGCATATTTCCGATCTTGGGCGGGACTATTTCAAGTACGACAAGGATCGTCACCAGATCGTCGGCGAGCGCACGCGCAAGAAGTATCAGTTGGCGGATCGCGTCACCATTAAAGTCGTGCGTGTCGATATCGAGACCTCGAAGATTGATTTCACGCTCGCCGCAGATTGCATTCGTTCACGCGCCGACGTTGCCGCCATGGACGCGCCCGCTTGGAAGCCCGGCACGTCGCCAGCGGGCTCCAAGGTAGCGCCGCTGCTGCAGTCGGCGAAGTTTGGTGCCGTCTCGCCCAAGCCAGAAGCGGCTGCGACAAAGGCGGCGAGCCCGATAGTCGTGATGACGGTGTCGAGCGCCAATCCGCCAACAACGCCGCTGGCTGGATTGGATGCGGCGAAGTTATCTGCCGGTCGCGGCAAGGCGGCAGGCGCACTGTTGTCAAAAGCACCTCGGCGTGAGTCACCGCCGAGTTCACACGCTTCACACGCGATAAAGCCTACCGCGGTATCGGCAGGCGTTGCGCCGCGAGCAGGGTCTAAGGCCGCGCACCAGAAAAAGAAATCATGAAGCCGCAAGTGTTGTTTGGTTTTCACGCCATTGCGTCGCGTCTGAAAGCGCGCGCTGATACCGTCGAAGAATTGTTTGTCAGCGCCAGTCGAGAAGAGCGCAGTGATGCGCGTCTGGAGCGATTGCTTGCCATCGCCAAAGAGAAAAAGATTCGTATTCTTGCGGTAGACAACAAGCGCCTCGACGGCATGACCGGCAATGCGCGACATCAAGGCGTGGTGGCCATGGCGCGGCCGTTTCAGTTGCCACAATTTGTTGACGACGTGCTCGCAGCGGTCGAAGGTCCGCCGTTGCTGCTGGTGCTCGATGGCGTCACTGATCCGCACAATCTGGGCGCGTGTCTGCGCGTTGCCGATGCGGCCGGCGCGCACGCGGTGATTGCGCCAAAAGACCGCTCGGTGGGACTCAATGCCACGGTCATGAAAGTGGCCAGTGGGGCGGGCGAGAACATGCCCTACATTGTGGTGACGAATTTGGCGCGCACGTTGCGCGAATTGAAGGATCGCAACATCTGGGTGATCGGCGCGGACGAAGGTGGTGAACACACGCTCTACCAATCCAAGCTGGCCGGCCCGCTGGCGTGGGTGTTGGGTGCCGAGGGCGAGGGGCTGCGACGTTTGACGCGCGAGACG
>JBCKPM010000010.1:0-35109 GCA_038901675.1 Usitatibacteraceae bacterium
TTTATCCAAAATCGAGTAAACCCATCCTCGACGAAATCGACATGGTACTGGCGCAGCATTACGGGTTCACGGCGGAGGAATTGGATTTCATCCTGAACTACGACATCAAATACCGCCTCGGCCGCAACACCGAAAGCGAGGAGGAGGATTGAAGCCTTACGATCTTTCAGCCCCGTGGAACCAAGGGCTCAGAGGAACGCAGATCTTGCCGTTGATAAACGATGACGCACCGGTGATCCGCGTCGAGGCGGGTCCGGGCACAGGCAAAACTTTTGGACTCGTTCGGCGGGTCGTTCGGATTTTGCACCCCAACGGCCTGAACTGCTCCGGGCGCAAAGTTGCCGTCGTCGCCTTTAATCGTGTGATTGCGAAACAGCTAAACGCGGACATCGACGAAGCGCTGAAGAACTCGCCACACAGCCAAAAGCCGTTCGTGCAGACAGTGCATGGGTTTTGTCTGCGGCTTCTCGGCGAGGAAATCCGAATTTTACTTCCGCATGAGCGCGAGTCCATGCTTTACGACGTCTTGCACGAGTACCCGAAACTCCAGCAAGCCCTCACGGGCCACAGGGGTGCTGAGCAGGCACTGCATAATCACGAGGCCAACATCCGGAAGCATCCAGAACTATGGCAGGCTGTGCAGCGCTGGTTGCTTCGTCACAAGGCTTGGTTGATCAGTGACCTGCCAGGGCTTCTGCTCGATCGAATCAAGGGTGGAGACTTCTCCGATTGGCGATTCGATCATGTGGTGGTGGATGAATTCCAGGATTTGACGCCAGCGGAACAGGAGTTGTTTCTCAAACTTCGCTCGTCACAGGGGCAGTTGGTTGCGCTCGGCGACTCCCGGCAGTCGATCTACGCATTCTTGGGCAACGAACGGAAGGGGTTGGCACGGCTGTCAGAACATCCGGCGTTGGCGGGAATCCCGATACACGACTGCCCGATGACCGAGTGCCAGCGATGTCCGAAGGAAATCGTGTTGGCCGCGAACACGCTGATGAGCCTGTCTGATGCGATGCCGATGACGCCGATCAGCGACACTCCCGGCAAAACCCTTGTTGTTTGCTGGAAAACGCCCCAATCAGAAGCCCGGGGCATGGCTCAACTCATCAGAGACAACATTCAGGCGTCTTCAGCGGAACACAAACACCTCGCGATGGTGACGCGTCGTCAATTCGGCTACCGGCTGCGCGATGAACTGGCAAAACTCGAACCTTCAATCAGCGTCGAACTCGGCTTCTCAGAAAGTATCCTGGAACTTTGGCCGGTTCGAGAAGCCTTTCTCTTCCTCTGTTTGTTGGCGGATCCGGATGCGCCGACGTGGCGAGCATGGCTTGGCTACCGATTGCCTTCTGCTTCCAGCAACCATCTTGCCCCCGAGCGGAATGCGGCAGCCTATCTTCAGTTCCTCTCGCGATGCAACGACCAGATTGGCGCGGACGCGGTCGTGGCATTGTGTGCTGAGTCGCGGGCCATGCGGCGTGGTGGAGGTGGGGCTGCACTCTGGGATAGAGCCTGCCGCTTCCGGAATCTCCTTGGGGCGAAGCAATGGAATCAAATGGAGGCGAAGGCCTTCGTCGAGACGATCCTCGCGCCCGACTTGTGGATCGTGGGCGGTGCCGACGACGCTACCGCGACAATGGACTTGGAGATTCTGCGTGCCAACGCTCTTGAGATTCTGAGCGAGTTGGAGTCTCAAGATGAGTTGAAAACCCGGGATGAACAACTACGCCAAGTCGCTCGGCAGCTTCGTTACAGCATCGCGACGCGGGAGCCACTCGCTGCGAAGGCGGAGTCGAAACTCAAAGTGACGACCGTTTGGGGTGCGAAAGGACTAACCGCCCAGCACGTATACGTCCTCGGCCTTTGTAAAGAGGCTATTCCCGGGATTCGGACCACAGAATACCCCGGTACGGATGCCGACTATTACGAGGAGCAGCGGCGACTGTTCTATGTCACGATCACGCGTTCCAGAGAAACGCTAGTGCTCTCAAGACCAAAGAGAATCAAACCAGGGGATGCCCAAACGTTGAACCTTCGGGTGGCTGGAAACGCACGGCATTACGCCGATCTTCAGATGTGTCCATTCCTCCGAGACATTACGGAGATGCTGCCGACGGCAGTGGAAGGCGAAGCACTACTGAACGCCAAACCGCCGTTTGAATTGAGAAATCTATGATGCCGATCCGTGAGTCCACGGGGTCGGAGTCAAATTGTTTTGAAGAAAATAATTCGACCCCACGGAGACCCCACGGATCTATTCACTGGCGCAAAAGAATCATCGGGGAGTAGGTGATCTGTTTTTCGGCGCCGCAAACAAATCACCTGGACCCATGTGATTCGAAAACGCTAGCACTGGCGGCGCGTTTCAGCCATTGTTGGTCTGGAATGCGCGCCAAATGGCGGTTTACGATCTTTTGTGCTGTGAAATCGTGGCTCCATATTGTTGTGCGATTGTTTTGTGGATGCTGGGTTTTGGCGGAAATCTTGCGCTGAGCTGACCCCGATTGTTCTATCGTCGCTTGTTTCTGCCCGGCCATGGCAGGTCGCCGGTGAGCTCCTCAAGAAGTGGGGTTTCATCGACACTCCTCCCGAATCTATCTGTTTCTTGCCGGGGACTCTCTTCTTCTTGAAACCACAGTAGGGAAAGCGTGGTGTCGGTACTTCCATAGTGTCGGCTCAGTTCGGTAAGGTCGAAACCGCTATCCCAGTCTTGGAACCAGATGTCTTGCGAGACGTCACCGGTTTGGATCGCGCTCACGCCTGCTTGCCGAAGCGTGTATGCAATAGACGCCTCTGGAACCGAGGTGCGCGGCTGAATCCAAGCTCCCAGCTTTCGAAGATGCGTAGATCGCGCCGCATGGCGAATGATGTCCCGCTCCATTGTCACCAATGCGCAAGGGAAGTTCGCCAATGCAGCATAGCGCGAGGCGGCTGAATGATAGGAGCAGCGAAACTCCTCGGCCATGTACTGCAGGCAATCGTGAGATGGATCGCATTTAGGAACAGTATCTAGCCAAAGCTTGTACGGCATGAGAAGTTCGACGGCAAACAGGTCGCAGAGAATCTCATTAGGGTCGCGCTTCGCATACGACCACGTGCTTGTCTGTTCATGCGCAGACGGCAATCCAAGAACGATGTGGGCGAGCTCATGGCAGATCGTGAAGCGCTGACGCTCTTCCACTTCCTGCCCGTTTACGGTGATGACGTGTTTTCCATTCGGCATCGTCATCGTCGTTCCAGACTCACCGGAGCCGAGCGACTCCACAATCATCTTTGTCCCTACGGCGCGCAAGTACACACCTAGGTTCGTGCGAATGTTGCTTAGATCAAGTGGTGCGATGAACTGTCGCGCCCTAAGCTGCACCTCCGTCTCGTCCACTGTTACTCCTGCGCCGCTTCCCATGCACGCCTAACTCGCTCAAGGAGGACGGCTGGCTCGGGACGGGCCGCACCGCGGTGTCTTGTTCCGGCAGCAATGGTGAAGATGTCCAGATCAATCTCTGGATGGTCGAGCGTGTACTCGACAAGCTCCGGCCCGGTATCTGGATGCTCAACGAGCCATTTCACGATCCGTGCGTCTCGTTCTCCTGGCTTTAGTGCGTTAAGAAGCCGCTGCGTCAGCTCATCCGACGGGCTGGATTTTTCGCCTGTTTCAAGTCGATGAATGTAGGCATGGTCTATTTCGGTGAGTTTTCCAAGTTCACGCGTTGAAAGCCCTCTCCGATCACGTAGTTTCCGAAGTGCGGCACCAAGGCCAGATTGCGACATGCGCACTACCCCTTTTCTATTTGTATTCGCTGATCCAAGCAGCGAGAACCGCAATGAAGCAGCGCCAAACCAATTTTCAAAAATGAAAACAATTCCGCTTGACACGCGAAATTCTGTTCAACTATACTGTTGTCTGTGTGGACAACAGTTATTGATTCTCATAGGGATACATGCCGTAAGGCTGTATTTACGCTCGTTGCTTCAATAGACAGCGAATGTACACCTCTCTGAGCCAATTTACCAGCGTTCCAGCCTTGAAATCCATTAACCCAACCCTTAAGGAAACGTATCGTGAACACTGAAAACAAAGATCACAAGCCGGACAAACCCAATACCTATACCATCATCGTGAATGGTCGGAAGCGCGAAGTGCCGGATCACAAGCTTACGTACCTGCAGATCGTGCAACTTGCGTATCCCGGTGAGACGCCAACCGAAACCATTGTATTCACCGTGACCTATTCGCACCCGCATGGTCGTGATGGCTCGCTCGTCGAAGGGCAAGAGGTCACGATCAAAGACGGGATGATATTCAATGTCAAGAAAACTGATCGATCGTAGTCACGACCTCAAGCGACTCGAAAATGACGGCTACCGGATTGAGGCGCGGCACAATCACCTCGTAGTACATGATGTGCCGTACGTCACTCCGGGCCGCGCCGTCGCGTTTGGGAAGATTGTCACCGATCTCACGCTAAACGGCGACGTTACCATTCGACCAAACGACCACCAAGTGTGGTTCTCCGGCGAGCACCCGTGCAACAGTGACGGTAGCATCATTTCGGCGATCAAACATTCGTCTGAGTCCAGGACGCTCTGCGAGGGTGTGGAAATACAACACCGCTTCTCCTGCAAGCCACCCGATGGCTATCCCGACTATTACGCAAAGGTGACGCGATACGTCGAAATTATCCAGAACCAGGCGAAGATGCTTCGCCCGGACGTGGATGCGCGCACGTTCACGCCAATTGAGTCCCCGGAGGATGACTCGATCTTTGTCTACACCGATTCAGCGGCGAGCAGAGCGGGAATCGCGGAAGTAGCCCGAAAGCTTGCCGCTTCCAAAGTGGCGATTGTCGGCCTTGGCGGAACAGGCTCGTATGTGCTTGACTTGATCGCTAAGACGCCAATCCGCGAGATTCACCTTTTCGATGGCGATGAGTTCCTGCAACACAACGCCTTCCGTGCCCCTGGAGCTGCATCGCTTGCTGACCTCGAAGCACGAAGCCAGAAGGTGGACTACTTCGCCGCGCGTTACCGGCCAATGCGAAACGGAATCGTGACCCACCCTGTATTCGTGGAGGATTCGAATGTTGGCGAACTCGCCGGATTCGACTTCGTGTTTATCTGCATCGATAAGCCAGCCGTACGGAAGCTCGTCATTGAGTTTCTCGTCGCAGAGGAGATTCCGTTCATTGACTCTGGCATGGAGCTGGAACTCATTGCAGAGTCGAGCGAACTCGTTGGATTGTGTCGCGTCACCATGGGTACAGAGGGGCGATCTGATCATCTGCGCCGACACATCTCGTATGGCGAGGACGAGGGTGACGACCTCTACAAAACAAACATTCAGGTCGCCGACCTCAATGCACTTTGTGCGGTGCTCGCCGTAATCCGCTGGAAAAAGCACTGTGGCTTTTATCAGGACTGCTACGAAGAGCATCAATCCGCATACGCCATCAACGCTCACCAGCTCACGCGCGATGAGACGCGCCACTCGTCTTCAACATGAGGCAAACGCACCTTCAACACGAGTTGGTTGAGTACATCCCTGAATCGCTGGAAGAAGGGGTGCTCTACGTATCCGAAAAATTCGGCACTGCAGTTCACAAGTGCTGCTGTGGCTGCGGGGAGGAAGTTGTTACTCCGCTTAACCCTACAGAGTGGACAATTTGGCTTGGCTCCAAAGGCGTAACGCTTGACCCTTCAATCGGTAACTGGAGCTACGCATGTCGGTCACACTATCTCATTCAAAACGGAAAGGTTGTGTGGGCTGATCCAATGACGAAAGCTGCCATCGAGTATGGCCGAAGGCGTGACCAGGAAATTCGTGCCCAACATTTTACGAGCGTCAATCGTATCCGAGGATTCGAGGAGCCGCCGCCACCCGAGGCTGAAGTAGGCACATTTACACGTATCTGGAAAAAGGTTGTAAGCTGGTTTCGATCTTGAGCGAGTCCACGGGGTTGGAGTCAAATTGTTTTGGAATAGTAGGGACGTGCGACGTTTGTTTTCACCGCCCGCGAAAAGTATGGAAGCCTCTCCCGTATTCACAGAACAAACTGACCGGCACAGTCAAACTTGAATCAGTCAGCCCGGCCAAGTCCCAACAACCCATCATTGACGAAATCGACACGGTACTCGCAGGGCACTACCGGATCACGGCGGAGGAGTTGGATTTCATCAATGCACGGCGACATCAAATACCGCCTCGGCCGCCGCGTGGGGGATGGTGAGGAAGATTGACCATGCCAGCGAAGAAAAAAATTACCGCGAGCATGCCTCGTTCCGCCAAGGGTAGCGGGCAAAGTTTGGATTTCTCCACGCTGGTGGAGGCGATCCGGCAGGTTCATGAACAAAGCGCTGCCGCCGTCAGCCGCACGATCAATACCACGCTCACGCTGCGCAATTGGGTGATTGGCTGGTACATCCGCGAATACGAGCAGCAAGGGGCCGACCGTGCTACGTATGGCGCGGCCATGGTCAATCGGCTGGCCGAGGCGCTGGCGGCACGCGGCATGCGCGACTTGGCCCCGCGCACGCTGCGGCAATGTCGCCAGTTCTACTCCGTTTACCCAATGATTTGGCAGACAGCGTCTGCCAAATCATTGGCTACTCAGCTCGCGCCGCCGATGTGGCAGGCACTGTCTGCCACATCGCCCGCCGCGCCCGGCACGCGGGATGTGGCGATGGCTGAGGCAAGTTCCCATGCGCTGGCTGCGCCGATCGAGAAGGTGTTCACCTCGTTGTCTTTCAGTCACCTGGCCGAACTCATCGCTATTTCCGACCCGCTCAAACGCGCCTTCTACGAGATCGAATGTATCCGCGGCAACTGGTCGGTGCGGACGCTGAAGCGGCAGATCGCCACGCTCTATTTCGAGCGTTCCGGCCTTTCCAAGGACAAGGCGAAACTGGCCGCGATAGTGAAAGCCGGAGCGGAAATGGCGGAACCCAAACTTGCCATCCGCGATCCCTACATCTTCGAGTTTCTCGGCTTGCGCGCCAGAGATGCCGTCGAGGAGACCGATCTGGAAGCCGCGCTGGTGGCCAATCTGCGGGAATTCCTGCTGGAGCTGGGGCACGGATTCTGCCTCGAGGCGCAGCAAAAGAGCATCGTCATTGGCAAGACGCGCGGGTTTGTGGATCTGGTCTTTTACCACCGCATCCTCAAGTGCCATGTGCTGGTGGAACTCAAGGTCAACAAGTTCACCCATGAGCACATCGGGCAGCTCAACACCTATGTCACCTGGTATCGGAAGCACATGATGGCCGAGGGCGACAATCCGCCGGTGGGGCTGCTGCTGTGCACCGACCAGGACCACACGCTGGTCGAATACGCCACGGCGAGCATGGACAACCGCCTCTTTGTCTCAAAATACCAGCTCGAACTCCCGAGCAAAGAAGAACTCCAGCGATTCCTGGAAACAAAACGGAAAGAAGTCAGCGGGACGCCCTGAACATGAACGCCGACCTTCAACATCTTACCGTCAGCGACGCAGGCTATCCGCCGCGTCTGCTGCAACGCATGGAGCCGGCAGCGCCGCCGCGTCTTAGCCTCCTCGGCAACCGTGACCTGCTGACCTTGCCCAAGACGGCGATCTTTTGCTCCGCTCGCTGTCCCGGCAGCGCCATCCTCGCCGCCTACGACCAGGCGGCGCGATGGCGCGACGCGGGGCGCTGCATCATCAGCGGTTTCCATTCGCCGGTGGAAAAGGAGTGTCTGCGCATCCTGCTGCGCGGCACGTCGCCCCTCATCATCTGCCCGGCGCGTGGTCTGCCCAAGCGCATCCCGGCAGATTGGCAGAAACCACTCGATGATGGCGGCCTGCTCATCCTCTCCGCCTTCCCCGAAACCGAAACCCGCGTCACCGCCGATCTCGCCCGTCGCCGCAACGAATTCGTCGCCGCCCTCGCCGATGAAGCCTGGTTCGCCCACATCACGCCCGGCGGCAACAACGAAATGCTCACCACCAGTCTCGCCCGTTGGGGTGTTCCTTATTCCACGCTGAAGGCGCTTGCGTAAAGTCCGCATCGGCGAATGCGAACTACTCAATAGTCGCCACGTCACGCGACAAAAGCCAGGTACCGAAGGTCATGATTGTTTTGTTGATGAGGGAATGGTGTTGCAAACTCCAGCACAGGCGCGGATGATGAGGAATAAATGCCTGAAGAGGCGCGACAGTGCTTGAGTTTCAATGTTAAATGCGGGTCAGGAACGCTCCACGTACTTTTGGTTTCCCTCGACCGCCCGCTTTGCGATGCCGTCGATCACGCTTGGCGCAATCAGTTTCAGCCACAGCCCAAGCTTGCCTTTCAATGTCATCACCACTTCGCGTTTGCGCGCCGCGATGGCGGCGACCATGATTGTTGCGCAGGCTTCGACGCTCATGACTTGATTCTTGTTGACTGGATCAATCTTGGCCGGTTTGCCATCCGCGCCAGTCGCATTCACGCGAATGCCGGTGGCGACAAAGCCCGGGTAAATCATGGTCACACTCACGCCGCTGTCGGCAAGTTCTATCCGCAGCGAATCAAAAAAGCCGCGCATGGCGTGCTTGCTGGCGGCGTAGGCGGTGCGCGTTGGCACACCGACCAGCCCAGTCAGACTGGCGACGCCGACAATGCGGCCACGGCTTTTTTGCAAGTGTGGCAACGCATAGTGGGTGCAGTACACCGCACCCATGAAGTTCACCTGCATGATGCGTTCGATAATCGACATGTCCTTGATGTCGGCAAACTTCGCCCACATGGTCATGCCAGCGTTGAGCACGATGGTGTCGATTGCGCCGAACTCTGAGACGGTGGCGTCGATCAGGTGTTTGCAATCCGATTGTTTGGCGACATCGCACGCAATAACGCTAGCGCGCGCACCAAGCGCGCGGACTTTCGCGGCAACGCGTTCGAGCTCATCGACGCGCCGTGACGACAACACCAAGTGCGCACCTTGTCTGGCGAGTTGATAGGCAAGTTCTTCGCCGATGCCGGTCGAGGCACCGGTGATGATGGTGACGTTGTTTGCGAGTGACATCAGCCCTCCGTTTCGACATCCGGGATGTGGTTAAACGCGATCGCCAGCCGAGCGTGATCGAGCGCGCGATGTGCGCCGCCAAAGTATGCCGCACGTTTGCCAAAACGCGTATTCAAGTTGTCCATGGTGGCGTTCAGCTGTTTTTTTAGTGGCGCCTCGCCGAACAACGAAAAATTTTGTGCGCTGTCCGGAACCAGATCGCCAAACACCACCGCGACTTGCAGCGGCGTGGCCGATTTTCGTTTTGGATATTGTTGCCACAATCGATCCATCGCATGCACCAGATCGAGCGTGTCTTGCGTCGGTTGCAATCGCGTAGCGGCTTCCCAGGTCGGCGCGTTCAAGTGCTTGACCTTGATCGCAATATGCCCCGTGGTGTGGCAGGCCTTGCGTAACCGCATGGCCGCCTTTTGCGTCAGCCGATTCAATACTGCCAGCGCGTTGTCGCGGTCGCGGAGGTCGGGAGGCAGCACATGCGAATGCGAAATCGAGCCCATTTCGCTCTCGACTTCCGCTACTTCCACCCCGCGCAGTTTTTGGTAGAAACGACTGCCGCCGACGCCACCCCACACCGTGTGCAACTGATCGGCCGTCTGCTGGTAAAGATCGTCAATGGTGCGAATGCCGAATTTGTGCAGCCGCGCTTCCATGTTCTGTCCCACGCCGTTTAAGGCGCGCAACCCGAGATGCCGAATTTTGGCCGGGACGTCGTGCTCTTCCAGCACCACCAAGCCGTCCGGTTTTTGCATGTCCGAGGCAAGCTTGGCCAAAAAAATATTCGGCGCGATGCCAATCGAGACCTTCATGACTTCACCGATTGAAGCGGCCAAGTGCTGCTTGATGTCCTGCGCGAGTCGTCGGGCGCGCTCCACGGTTTTGTATCCGGCCGGCAGGTCACACACCATTTCATCGATCGACAACACGCGGCGCACTGGCGCGATCTCGTCGACCGCGGCGACGGCGCGGTGGTGCATCTTGATATAGAGCTCGTGACGCGCGACAACCAGCGCGATGTCGGGAATTCGCTTCTTGGCTTCGCCGACATTGGTCAGCGTTTTGACGCCAAGTTTCTTCGCTTCGTAACTCGCCGCAATCAAGCAAGTGCTGTCGGCCAGCATCGGCACCACGCCGACCGGACGGCCGCGCAGCTCGGGGCGATCCTGTTGTTCGCACGAGGCGAAGTACGAATTGAAATCGACGAGAAGGGCGCTAATCGACATGCCCTGATGTTACGCTTTGCGCCGCAGGCTGTAAATCAATACAGTCGTCGTATAAATTGAAAGTCTAGTATTGGCGGGCGTTTTCAAGCATTTATGCCTCAAAATGCCCGTGAATAAACGACTTTCGCTAACAGGCTGCTGTTGATCCGGCAATCCAATGCAGCTATCGTTCGCGCGCCCCCTCTCCCTCGATCCCTGGGCGATCCGCTGCATCGGATCGCCCGCTCGCAGGCGAGAAAAGAGACGCAGGTCTCTTTTCTCGTCCGGCTCCCTTCGCCGCAAGGGGCGAGGGAGGTTAGCCCCTCCCCCTCGACGGGGGAGGGGTTGGGGAGAGGGTGATTGCTGGCAAATCACTACGTTCGATAAACGTCACTACCATAGCCTCAATGCCCGCCTGATCTTCCATGTCAAAACGATCGCGTGTCGGCGAATCAATATCCAGCACGCCGATCACGACGCCGTGGTGCAATAGCGGCACCACGATTTCGGCATTCGACGCCGCATCGCAGGCGATGTGATCCGGAAACTCGTGCACGTTCGGCACCAGAACTGTCTTGCGATGAAAGGCGGCGTGGCCGCACACGCCGCGCGGCGCGGGCCGTACGGGAATGCGAACGCAGGCGGGCTTGCCTTGAAATGGGCCCAGGATGAGTTCGTCGCCACGCAGCAGATAAAAGCCGGCCCAGTTGAGATCTGGCAACAAATGAAACAGCAGTGCGGAAAAATTCGCGGCATTAGCGATGAAATCGCGCTCGCCTTCGAGCAAGCTACGTAGCTGGCGGTTGAGCTCGGCGTAGAACGCGGTCTTGGAAGCGGCGGTGGGCGATACGGCAGTAAACATGGTGGCACAGGGGGCGAAGACGAGCGCCTATTTTACGACGCAAAAAAACCGGCCCCCATGAAGAGCCGGTTTTTGTGTACTCGCAACCGAAATTACTTCGCTGCTGGGGTTGCCGGTGCGGGCGCGATTTGACTCCATTCGTAATGTCTGCGACGTACGGCCAAGACACACTGGCGACCGCCGCCTCTATAATCGTGGCACACCGCCCTTGAGAGCCCGTGATGAACCGCACATTTCTTATCCCATCGCGCATGCTGGCTGTTCTCGCCAGCGTCGTGTTGTTACAGCTTGCCACCCCTGCCGTCGCGCAAACCGCCGCCGCCCCCGCCCCATCAACGTCCCAATCATCGAGCGTACCCGTCGTGATGCCACCCACCGCAAAGAAAGTTCCTCAATCGTTTGAAAAATTCGGCGACAAGCGCGTCGATGATTACTTCTGGCTGCGCGACAAGACTGACCCGTCGGTGGTCGAGTATCTGAAAGCCGAGAACGCCTATCTCGATTCGGTGATCGGCCATCTCAAACCGTTTCAGGAGACGCTGTACAAGGACATGCTCGGCCGCATCAAGGAAACCGATGACAGCGTGCCGTACTTTATGCGCGGCTATTGGTATGTCACCAAAACCGAAGAAGGCAAACAGTATTCGATCTACACCCGTCGCAAGGGCGCACTTGATGCCAAGGACGACGTGCTACTCGACGGCAACGAACTGGCCAAAGACAAACCCTACATGGGCATCGGTGCCATGTCCGTCAGCGGTGACAACAAGTGGCTCGCGTACTCGGTGGACTTCACCGGCTTTCATCAGTACACCCTGCAATTCAAAAATCTGGAGACCGGTGAAGTGCTCGCCGACAGGATCGAGCGCGTGACCTCAGTGGCGTGGGCGAACGACAACAAGACGGTGTTTTATGTGACCGAGGACGCGACCACCAAGCGATCGAATCAGCTTCATCGGCACACCTTAGGTGGCAAGGACGACAAATTGCTCTATGAAGAAAAGGATGAGCTGTACGGCATCGGCGTCGACACGACGCGCAGCCGTGCCTACATTATCCTGACCTCCGAGTCGTCCGAGACCACCGAGCAGCGCATTCTCGATGCGAACAAGTCCGACGGCGAATTTGCCGTCTACGCCAAGCGGGCAGAGAACATCAAGTACTACGTCGATCATCACGATAAGTCGTTCCTGATCGTGACCAACGACATGGGGCGCAACTCGCGTTTGATCAAAGCGCCGGTGTCGCTGAAGGCGGACAAAAAGACCTGGCAGGAAATCATTCCCCACCGCAAGGATGTCAAGCTCGATGGTGTCGACGTGTTCAAGGCGTTTTTTGTTGCCGTCGAGAAAAAAGCGGGTCTGCCGCAACTACGTGTGTTCGACATCAAGTCCCTGAAAGCCCACGACATCGCCTTTCCTGAGGTCGCGTATGACGCCACGCCCGGTCAGAACGCCGAATTCGACAGCGATCTTTATCGATTCAATTACGGCTCACTGGTCACGCCAAATTCGGTGTTCGACTACAACGTCGCCACGCACGAACGCGTTTTGAAAAAACAGCAGCCGGTGCTCGGCGACTACAAGCCGGATGAGTATCAGGTCGAACGCATCACGGCGACTGCGAAAGGCGGCGTGAAGGTGCCGATCTCGATCGTGTACAAAAAGGCGCTGCGCAAAGTTGGCGTGCCACAGCCGACGCTGCTCTACGCCTATGGTTCGTACGGCTTTTCGAGGCGGTTGGCGTTTCGCTCGAACCGCCTCGCGCTGCTTGATCGCGGCGTGATTTTTGCCATCGCCCACATTCGCGGCGGCGGTGAGATGGGCAAGCAATGGCACGACGACGGCAAGATGATGAAAAAAATGAATACCTTCTCTGACTTTGTTTCGTCGGCCGAACACATGATTGCGCAAAAATATACCCAGCCTTCGCAACTGGCGATTCAGGGCGGCAGCGCGGGGGGGCTTCTCATGGGTGCGGTCACCAATTTACGGCCGGCGTTATTCAAAGCGGTGGTGTCGCAAGTGCCGTTTGTCGATGTCATGAACACGATGCTCGATGCAACACTGCCACTCACCGTGGGCGAGTATCTCGAGTGGGGCAATCCGAATCAGGAAAAAGCGTACAAGTACATGCGCGCTTATTCGCCCTACGACAATCTCAAACGCGGTGCCTACCCGGCGATGCTGGTGGAAACGTCGCTTAACGACAGCCAGGTGATGTATTGGGAACCAGCCAAGTATGTCGCGAAGTTACGGACGCTGAAAACGGATAGCAACCCGCTGTTACTCAAGACCAATCTCGACGCGGGTCATGGTGGCGCATCAGGTCGTTATGACTACCTGAAGGAAATTGCGTTCACCTATTCGTTCGTTCTGTCGCAGCTCGGCATCACCAAATAGCGCCGACGCACTGATCTGTGTGGTGTGCCGTGCGCATCACACTGTGTGATGTGTTGCCTGAGCCGTAGGGTGCGCCGCGCGCACCAGCTTGCACAGCTCAATTTCCTACCGTGTATTGGTGCGCGCGGCGCACCCTACCAGTCCATCGATTCCAGCCTGTGCGATTTTCCAATCTGCAGTTGTTTGCCGTGTGTGTCCTCATCTGGGGCTCAACCTGGCTCGCCATTACGTTCCAGTTGGGGCAGGTCGCACCTGAGGTGTCAGTCGCCTATCGTTTTTTGATTGCCTCGGCCGCGTTGTTCGCGTTTTGCCGTTGGCGGGGTCATGGACTGACGTTTCCCCGCAGTGGTCATCTTGATCTGCTGCTATTCGGCGCGGGAATGTTTTGCATTAGCTACATACTTGTCTACCACGCCGAGCTCTACATTGTGTCGGGCATGGTTGCGGTCGCGTATTCGGCGAGCCCGATGATCAATATGTGGGCCTCCCGTCTGTTTTTTGGCACGCCGGTCACCATGCGTGTCAGCGTCGCCGCAACGCTTGGCATCGCAGGTATCGCGTGCGTGTTCTGGAATGAATTCGGCAAACTCTCGTCGAGTCGCAGCATCGAACTCGGTGTGATATTTTCGGTCCTCTCGGTACTCGCATCAAGTGCTGGCAGCATGGTGGCGATGCGCACGCAAAAGCGCGGTTTTGCGACGTGGCCATCGATGGCGTGGGGCATGGTCTACGGCGGGGCATTGGCACTCGTGTATGCGATTGTCATCGGGCGACCACTCGCTATCGTCTGGACCATGCCGTATCTTGTTTCGCTTGGCTATCTCGCCTTGTTCGGCTCGATTATCACTTTCGCCTGCTACCTGACATTGCTCAAACGCATCGGCGCGGCGCGATCAGCGTACGTCGGCGTCATGGTGCCGGTGCTGGCGTTGCTGGTTTCTTTTTTCTTCGAGAAGTTTGACTGGGGCTGGATGACCACAATTGGTGTGGTGCTGTCAATTGGCGGCAATATCCTGATGCTTCACAAACCCACCGACGATACCCCGAACGGCTGAATCAGGTGGGCGATATGTTCGCCATGAATTGAGCGAGCGACTGCGCCGCTTGCTTGCGAACCATCGCCTTCAGCGGCCACGACCAGCCGAGCAACAACCCGAGGGGCCCTAGCGCCTGAGCTGACCACTTCCAGAACGAAAATCGATCGACATGGCGCACAATCAGGCCGTCACGAAATGCAAATGCCGCGTGGATGCGATTGACGACAGGACGCGCGGTTTTTGAGAACGTATAGCGCGCTTCCCACAGCGCACGGCCACCGTCGTTATCGGCGGATGCGTCGAGCAATGTCAGTTGCAAGTCCTTGCCGCGCGCAACCAGCATGCGCCACATGTCGCCGGCCTCGTGCCCCTTGAGTAACGGAAATGCCGGGTCGGTAAACACAATGTCTGGATGGTAGCAACGCGCCATCGCCTCGGCGTCGCGCGCCGCGAAGGCTGCGTAAAAATCCCGAATCAGGACTTCATTGGGGTGCACGAAAGTCCCCGTGGATGCCAAACGTCGTCAGATGGTAATCAACATGCAGGAACATGTAGCGTCCCCAGTCGGCGCGCGACAGGCGCCCATACACGGGGTGTGGTTGCAGGTTGTCGTCCTGCCACAGGCGCTCAAATGTCTTCAACAGCTCCACCAGCTCAGCGTAGTCTTGCTCGAACGTGGTCGGCCGTTGGGCACCGACGAATGCGCTAAGCGCCGGGTCCGAGGTCGGGGTACGCTCTGGCCAAGGAATCACAAACAGCACCAGCCATTTACCGAGTGTGCGCAGGAGTAAATTGGAGCTGGCGGCAGCGCTCTGCAGACCACAGATTTCGCGCAGGCTGTTGTTCAGGTGGCAAATCAGTTCATGGCCGCTCACCTTGCCATCGAGTGATTTGGCGTCGACTGACACCTCTTCGATGCGGCGAAACAGGATGTTGCGCTCTTTGGTGCGGAAATAATCGGTCATTGCGGTCCGGAAAAGTTGATTTGGCGCAAGCATTGTACTTGAGGTGCCCTTGACCATCATCATGGTGAATCAAGTGGCGTCAGTTCCATACTGGGGTTCATGAAAACGGCAGAGGAAAAGACATGTTGAGCGATATCGAAATTGCACAAAAAGCGTCGATGAAAAAAATTTATGAAATCGCGTCCGACTTGGGCATTCCGCAGGACGCGATCGAGCCCTACGGCCACTACAAGGCGAAGGTCTCGCTGCAGTATATTGATAGTTTGAAGGACAAGAAAAACGGCAAGCTGATCTTGGTGACCGCGATTTCACCCACACCGGCTGGCGAGGGTAAAACCACCACCACCGTGGGTTTGGGAGACGCGCTCAACCACATCGGCAAAAAGGCCATCATCTGCCTGCGTGAGCCCTCACTCGGTCCGGTGTTTGGCATGAAGGGTGGCGCAGCGGGCGGCGGTTATGCGCAGGTCGTGCCGATGGAAGACATCAATCTGCACTTTACGGGCGATTTCAACGCGATCGCGCTGGCCAATAACCTGCTGGCCGCGTTGATCGATAACCACATCACCCATGGCAATGAACTTGGCTTTGACGTGCGCCGCGTGACGTGGAAGCGCGTCATGGACATGAACGACCGTGCGTTGCGCGACATCACCATCGCGCTCGGCGGACCGGGCAATGGTTATCCGCGGCAAGACGGTTTTGACATCGTCGTCGCCTCTGAAATCATGGCGATTTTTTGCCTGGCAACCTCGCTCAAGGACTTGAAGGCACGCATTGCCAAAATTGTCGTCGGCTACTCCAAAGACCTGAAACCAATTCTGGCCAAGGACCTCAACGCGCAGGGTGCCATGACGGCGTTACTCAAGGACGCGTTGTTGCCGAATCTGGTGCAGACGCTGGAAAACAATCCGGCCTTCATCCACGGCGGCCCGTTCGCCAACATCGCGCATGGCTGTAATTCTGTCATCGCCACGCAGACGGCGTTAAAACTCGGCGATTACGTCGTAACCGAAGCCGGATTCGGTGCCGATCTGGGTGCCGAAAAATTTATCGACATCAAGTGTCGCAAGTCCGGGCTGCGGCCGGACGCGGTGGTCATTGTGGCGACGCTGCGCGCGCTGAAGTTTCACGGCGGCGTGGATGTCAAGGAAGTGTCCAAAGAAAATCTCGTGGCGCTGGAAAAGGGCATTGTCAATCTGGAGCGTCATGTGCACAACATGATGACCAACTTCGGCTTGCCGTGTGTGGTCAGTGTCAATCACCGCACGCACGATACCGACGCGGAAGTCGCATTACTGATGGCGCGCGTCGGCAAGCTCGGCTGCAAGGTGGTGGTCGCCAAACACTGGGCCGAGGGCGGCAAAGGTGCGACCGAAGTCGCCAGGGTCGTCGTCGATCTTTGCGAGCAAAAGAGCAACTTCAAATTCGTCTATCCAGACGAAATGTCGTTGTGGGACAAGATGAAAACCATCGCCACCAAAATCTATGGTGCGTCCGACATCGCGGCCGACAACAAGATTCGCAACCAGATCAAAAAGCTGCAGGACGATGGCTATGGGCACTACCCGGTGTGCGTGGCCAAGACGCAATACTCGTTTTCCACCGATGCACAATTGCGTGGCGCGCCGTCCAATCACATCGTGACGATTCGCGAAGTGCGTCTGGCGGCGGGTGCCGAATTCATCGTCATGGTGTGCGGTGACATCATGACCATGCCGGGCTTGCCAAAAGTGCCGTCGGCGGCGGCGATTGACGTTGACGACAACGGCAAGATTAGCGGATTGTTCTGATCTAGCGCGAGCGAGCCGAGCGACAAATGAAGCGGGGCGATGGCCAATGGCCATCGCCCTTTGTTTTTGTCGCGTAACAGCGTTCGCGCGTCAGTCCGGGTTGGCGACGAATTTGGCGATGATTGCGCGTTCAGTTTCGTCGGCCAGATCGCGCGGGTTGGTTGGGTCGAGCACCGCTTATTTGTATTTGAACTGGTTGAACGTTTGGCGAAAGCGCTCGAACGTCTCGGTTGCGGCAAAGGCAGGAACCGTTGCTGGCAAGAATTTGGTGTCGAGCATCGGATCTAGATGCGGTTTGATGATATCGAGCGTGTAACTTCGGACCGCGAGCGCGCTTTCCATCAGCAGTGCCGCTTGTCTGACGATGTGCTCGTTGTTCTGTTTCATGACTAGGTTGTTGAGATACCAACCGCCGCCGGTGCAGCGCCTTGTTAGGCACCCTCCCCCAAGGCTTAGCCGAAGAGTTTTCCCTGTGACTGGACATCGGAGCTGAGCGCCGGCCAAAGCTCGACAAACGATTCTGCGGAAACGCGCGCCAGTTCGCTCGGCTCGATCTTGTTCAAACCGCCGCCGTAAACCCGGCCTTCGCCGCGGAGTTCATAGCCGGTGACTTGACCGAGCAGAGCGTGGACGGCTCTAGCACGGTCGGGATGAAGGCGAAGCATCGTCGCGAGGCTGTTCTGCGGGTAGAGCATGAGATAGAGATTAGTTCCAATTGCCTTCGAACGGTTCCAGATGAAGCGGAACGGCTGCTTGTCGCCAGAGCCACGGCCCATGTAGGTGCAGAGGAATGGGGGGGGGTTGTCGCTGTTCCTGCTTGTACCACGGGCTGCGCTTGCTGATCAGATAGCCGTCCATGATGCCAAGTGCCTGGGCAGTTTGCAGGTAATCCCACAGGGTCGGGTGCTTGGCCTCGACCATCGGCTCGGGCAGGTCGCAATCGATCACGCACAATTGGCGGTCGATGAGTGGGTAGCCGTCACCGTCAGCATCGATGATCGTGGTCTTGAGGTGGCGCGGGCCGGGAAGGATCGGGCGGAGGTACTTGCCCGGAAGGCCGCGGCTCTTCGCGTCCGTGCGGTCGAGGACAAAGAACTTATTGCAGCCGGTGGCGATGCCCCGCTGTACGCGGAAGAAGTCGCCAAGTGTCGGGCCTTTGCCGTCGCTAAGCGTGTGCCGGTCGTTCTTGGCGTGACTCGGGTACGCGGTCCACTTGCGAGACTCGCGCAATCGTTCACGCGGGATGAGATCGCGGGCGTGCGGCTCGGCCAGCGTGCCGCCGAAGGTGAACTCGACGGCATGAGCGGCGGCGGGTGGCGTTTTGCGGAACACCAGCACGACCGACGACACAAGAGCATCACCGAACTGAACATCGTCGGGGTCGAAGCGGTGGGCACGGAGAAGCGTCACCTTGTCCGTGAGATAGCCTTTGAGGGCCGCGCCGTAGTTGACATCCATGAACTCTGACGGAATGAGCCAAGCAGCGATCCCATCATCCTCCATCCACGCCGTAGCAAGGAGCAGGAAATAGACATATAGACCCGCAAGGCCGTTGACCTCAACACCGGTCATCTTGAACGCAAGGCGCTGAAGGCGTTCCTTGTCCTCGCGGCCCATGTGGTGATGGCGGACATAGGGTGGGTTTGCCAAGACCACGTTGGGCGCGGCCGGGCACGATCTGTTGGTGACGATGCGAGTGAAGTCGCCGTGCACCACATCGAGACCGGCATCGGCCCACAGCTCGTGGGCGGCATCGGCGAACACGGGATCGAGTTCCACCCCCACGGCGCTTTTCATTCTCTTGGAGCCAAAGACGGCAAGTGCTGCTGAGAAAAAGCTTCCCGAGCCGATCGAAGGATCGGCGAAGCGAATCTCGCTCTTGCGCCGGTCAATGATGAGCGATTCGACATACCGGGTGATATCGACGGCGAGGGTATTTGGCGTGGCGAACTGGCCGAGACGATTTCGCTCCGCTGCCGACTTACGCGTATCGATATCCGTCTGCATCGCTTGGCGGCGAACTTCAACCGGGTTGTATTGGTGCGCGATCATGCGGTTCAAAGCCCCAGTTTCACAAGGTCGTCGATGCGATGCTCCCAGACCCAATCTATGCCCTCGGCGGCTTCGTAGCCCAAGTAGCCACTGCTGAAGTAACCGCAGAGGAACAGCACGAACGGCACAGTTTCGCCGTAGGCCGCTTGAAGCTGGTGGATCTTGGTGGCCTCTTCTTTGCGCCGCTTGTTGGTGTTGGTGAAGTCGCCCGCCGACTTGGCTTCGATCAAAACGGGCAGCCGGTCCTTGCGCAGCTTCTTGGGTTGAATCACCACGTCAACCGGGATGTTCACCTTGAGCGCCTTGCCGACCGGGAGGTTCATGCGGAACGTGTACGTTCCGGCTTCCATCTCGGCCAGCGGCTTCCCGCTGGGATGACCCTGCTTCCGGTAGCCTCGGGCGTTCAGCCAATCGCCGACGAGCTTTAGTTGTCGCTGTTCCTGAGCGTTGCGGACGATCGGGTTCGCCACGGCGCTGCACAGACGGTCGGCGACGATGGTTGACGCTCGGTCGCGTTCGTGATCGGTCGGGTCTTTCGCCGCCTCCAGCCACGGGAAGATGTCGCGATCCAGCAGCTTTGAGATGATGCGGCATAGCTTGGTCAATTCCGCATCCAATTCGACGGCGTTCATCTTGGTCGGGAGCTTGCCGTCTTCCATGCGACCGACAAGGTTCTTGCTCGCATCGGCCAAGCCGATCAAGCGGTCCACGGCCAGCGGCGGAGCCGTACACATCCGAAGGGTTGACAGCGCGCTCGGATTGCCCTTGAGCGTGGCAGCGTCGATACTGCGCAGGTCGCGGGTGGCGATGAGCGCAGCCTTGACGTGCCCGGTGGTCTTCACGCGTGTTGATCGGAACGCCTCGGGCGCAAAGCGCATGAACCATTGGTTGAACTGGTCAACGGAAGCCGCGATGTCGGTCTTCCAGAGGTGCGGCTTGTCGGCGTTGATGCGTCTGGGCTTCATGAGTTCGGTTCGTTCAAAATTACTGGCGCTCCGGCTGTCTCGGTTATCGTCATGGGGTGCCTAACGCAGAAGTAACCGGCGCTGCGCGGCTTTATCGCGCAGCGTCCGGTTGACCGCCAAGTTAGGGATAGGCTTCGTCATTGTTTCTTCGTGCTTGCAACGGAACCAACCGGCACTGACGGGACTTGTAGTCGCTCAATGACGATTCTTGATTGGAGAACATTGACGTTAAAATCATTCTTCGCAGCTTGCGGATCAAAGAGCGTTGGACCGTGCTCTGACTCGAATTCAGTAATGGCTTTTTCGAGCGCAGCCTCGCGAGAAAGAGCATTCACTTTCAGGTTGGTGACGGTGACAACACCGGGCCGTTTGGCGCCAAGGTGACGAGAGAGCGTGTTATCGACGTAAGGAATTGCAACAGAGTAAGTGGATTCTGTGGTCGGATTGTCGTCCATTGATCCGCCGCTGATGTAAAACTGGAACGCGAAAACGGTACTCAAAACCACAAACAGAACGACAATGATGTTTAGAGCTACTCTCTTTTTCTCTTGAATATCTGGCCCAAGCGTGTCGAGTGCCGAGCTTACGAACAGAAGCATCGCGTATCCGATAAGAACTGCACCTACCCACCCTTTTGTGATCGATACGAACATCAGAATTGCGACACCCGCAAAGGTGTAGACGACCTCTTGCGCCACAAACGTAACGTGCCACCAACTATATTCGTTGGGGTTTCTCTTGATTAGGGTAAACACTTTGACAATTTTGAAGATTACGATGAGGGCGTAGAGCATCACGTAATAGACCGCTTGCGGTAGATTGCTTTCGTTCATATCGATTGAGCACCCATGAATGGAAGTGGATAGAGCAACTGAATCCCTAACATGTCCGACCGCCGCATAACATGGCCAATAAAAAAACTGGAAAGCCTTGACTGGCGTCGCATTTCAGCATTATGCTGTATTTATGTACAGCAATAACAAACGGCATCAAAAACACCTCCCTGATTTGGTCGCCACGCGCTTGCTCGACCAGCTGCGCGAGCGTATTCGTTATCTGCACTACAGTCTAAGCACGGAACTGTTGGCACCGGATGAATTTTGACCACCTGTGCCGGTTCAATATTGACCAGGGGCTTTTGCTGACGTGAATCCAGTCAGCTGTGGATAACTATATCGTTTCTGTGATCGTAGTGACTCCTTTTTTCATCGTCAAATTGCACAGAGCCGCGCCCCGCGCTAGCCCGTTGGTCAGAACGGTTCCTCTTCTTCAAGAGCGGTCTGCGGCTCCTTCGGATTCGATTTCTTGCTCTGTTCCCGAGCCTTGATCTGGCTCTTGGCCTGCTTGGTGCTGTGCAGGAATCGATAAGACTGATTGCCCGTCTCCACGATGTGGCAGTGATGCGTCAGCCGATCCAGCAGCGCTGTCGTCATCTTTGCATCTTCATGCGCCTGACCTTGCCCAACATGTCCATGGTGATCACCTCGACTCCTGCTTAACAAATAAGCAGGTGATTGAACACTCTGGTCAATTTTCATCCGGCGTCAACACATGGCAATGACGGATGTTGCTGCCAAGGGACATTCTGCTCGTCTCGCGTTTAGGGCACCTCTAAAAATTCACTGAAGCCGCGCTGGCGGCGTTGCAAAGCCGCTCAACATGCTCATGTACACCATGTACACTGCGCTTTTTCGCGACTTTGCGCCTTGCCATCATCGGCTTGATTGAATTTTTAGAGGTGCCCTTTATCCGGTCTGTGCGAGCCGACGATTTCAGCGCTACCAAGTCCGATAGCAATGTCACCGCGCCACAGCAGCACCATGCCGCCTGCGCCTGCCGGTCCGTCGCATGGCGCTTGTGCCAAAATGCAGCGACCCCTCGTCAGGCAGGAATGTTACGGTGGGCGGGAGTTCAGCAAAACGTGAATACGCGCAACAAACGCGAGGCGACCATGGACGCGATTGGCAAGTACAAGGTTATCAAGAAACTCGGCGAGGGCGCGACCAGCGCCGTCTATCACGCCAAGAACCCCTTCAATGACCGCGATGTGGCGATCAAGGTGATGTTTCCTGACGCGCTCAAGGACTCTGCCGATGGAGAACACTACCGGCAGATGTTTCTCAACGAAGCCGGTCTCGCAGGTCAGATTAATCATCCGCACATTGTCAGCATTCACGACGCGGTCGTCACTGAGGGCATGAGCTACATTGTGATGGAGTACGTCGAGGGCGGCACGCTCGAAAAATATGTCGCGCCTGAGAATTTGCTCGATCCGCAGGTGGTCGCTGAGATTACGTTCAAGGCGGTACGTGCGCTGGCGTTTGCTTTCTCACGCGGCTTGATTCATCGCGATATCAAGCCCGGCAATATACTTTTTAACTCGGGTACCGATATCAAGATTGGTGACTTTGGCGCGTCGGTCAGGACCGGCGCGAAATCCAAAGGTCCGATGGTGGGTTCGCCCCTGTACATGGCGCCAGAGTTGTTGGCCGGTGGGGACGCCAGTGCCCAATCCGACATCTACGCACTCGGGATGGTGATGTACATGTTGCTGGCGGGGCGTCCGCCGTATGAGGCGAGCAGCCAAGAGAGCCTTGTGTATCAAATCATGAATCATGAGCCGGAAATGCCGTCGAAATTCCGGCAAGGCATCTCGGCGTCGATGGAAGACATCGTCAAGCAGGCGATTGCAAAGGATGTGTCGCGGCGCTATCAATCGTGGGATGCGTTCGGTCTTGACTTGTCAGAGTTGTGGCGCACCGAGCACACGCCGCAAAAGCAGGCCGGCGAAGTCTCTGATACCGAGCGCTTCGGCTTCCTTAAGAAACTCTCTTTTTTCAAGGATTTTCCGGAAAACGAGTTGTGGGAAGTCGTTGCGATCAGCAAGTGGCGGGCGTTCGCATCCAACACCACCATCATTAAGGAGGGTGACGAAGGCGATTCGTTTTTTGTCATCGTCGAGGGCGGCGTGAAGGTCACGCGCAATCAAAAAGTGCTCAATGTCCTGGCAGCGGGCGACTGTGTCGGCGAAATGTCGTATCTGGTGCCACGCGTTGGCCCGCGCTCGGCGACCGTGACCACTTCCTCCGACAGCGTGTTGATGAAAATTCCGGCGGCTGATCTCAACGCCGCGAGCGATTCATGTCGCGGTCTGTTCGACCGCAAATTTCTGACCACACTGGTTGAGCGCCTCGATATCGCGAATCAACGCTTGACGGTGACTTGACGTTGCGGCGCGACGGGAAGATTATTTTCCCAGCGCGTACGAGGCGATAAATACGCTGACCATGGTCAAGGCGATCGCCAGCTTGGCTAACGTGCCAATCATCATGCCCAGCCAAGTAGCGATGCCGACACGACTCGCTTGTTGAAGTTGTCGCCGCGCCAGCAACTCGCCGACGACTGCACCGATGAACGGAAACACCAGTAGCCCCCATAGGCTGGAAAAAATGCCGAGCACGCTACCGATGGCCGCGCCGACCAGCGCTAGGGTTGATGCACCCGCGCGTTTGGCACCCAACAGCGTGGCAACGAAATCGGCGACCACTGCTAGCGCGGTGAGTACGCCGAGGATCAGCAGCGTTGGCCAACCGATGCGCTCGAAGTTGCCCAAGTAGGCCACCAAAAAAAGTCCGCCAAAAATGAGCGGCACGCCAGGTAATGCCGGCAAAAAAGTGCCGGCCAAACCCAACAGGACAAGCAGGCCAGCGAGGATATACAGCAAATAAGGGATTGTGCTTTCCAAGCGATGTTCCAATCAAATTTGGGCACCTCTAAAAATTCACTGAAGCCGCGCTGGCGGCGTTGCAAAGCCGCTCAAAATGCTCATGTACTACGTGTACACTGCGCTTTTTCGCGACTTTGCGCCTTGCCATCATCGGCTTGATTGAATTTTTAGAGGTACCCATTTGTGCCGGGTGTACCCCGCAACTTTGTTCGCCGCAATGAGATGGTGCGCTCAGGGTCAATTTTGTCACGTAATAACGCGAGTGAATCGCGGATGCCCTATCATTCGTAGCCTGAGGAGACAACATCATGGGCACCTCTAAAAACTCACTGAAGCCGCGCTGGCGGCGTTGCAAAGCCGCTCAAAATGCTCATGTACTATGTGTACACGGCGCTTTTTCGCGACTTTGCGCCTTGCCATCATCGGCTTGATTGAATTTTTAGAGGTACCCTCATGGCATCAGTGCTGAACCCGCCGCCCCAGATTGACGCAGAACTTGATCGGCAGATCCACGCCAAGCGCCACGCGCTGGCCGACGCGCTCCTCCGATTCCTGCCAAGCTCGTCCGTCCTCACTGCTGCCGAAGATTTGCGTCCGTATGAATGCGATGGCCTGTCGGTGTACCGACAGTTGCCGATGCTGGCAGTGCTGCCGTCCTCAGTCGCCGAAGTCGAGCGCATCATGCAAGTCGCGTATGCGAACGACGCCAAGGTGGTTGCACGCGGAGCGGGCACTGGGCTGTCGGGTGGCGCAACGCCGCTGGCTGACGGCATTTTGCTGTCGCTGGCCAAGTTCAGTCGCATCGTCAGCGTTGATGCGCTGTCGCGTACCGCGCGTGTCGAGCCGGGTGTGCGCAATCTGAAAATTTCTGAAGATGTTGCGCATCTGGGGCTCTACTACGCGCCCGATCCGTCATCGCAAATTGCGTGTTCAATTGGTGGCAATGTGGCAGAAAATTCGGGCGGCGTACATTGCCTCAAGTACGGATTGACCGTACACAACATCCTGAAGCTCAACATCGTCACGGTTGACGGCGTGTCCATGACGATTGGCTCCGACGCGCTCGACGCGCCGGGCTACGATTTGTTGGCGCTGATGACCGGCTCCGAAGGCATGCTTGGCGTGACTACCGAAGTGACGGTCAAATTGTTGCCGAAGCCGCAACTGGCAAGAGTGGTAATGGCGAGTTTTGACAGCATCGAAAAAGCCGGCGAGGCGGTCGCGGCGGTAATCGGTGCCGGCATTGTGCCAACTGGCTTGGAAATGATGGACCAGCTGGCGATTCATGCGGTGGAAGAGTTTGTGCATGCGGGTTACGACATGCATGCCGCCGCGATTCTGCTGTGCGAATCCGACGGCGGCGCAGAGGAAGTCGAAGAAGAAATCGCCAAGATGGAGGCGGTGATGAAAGCGGCGGGGGCGACAGCGTGCCGCGTTTCGGGCGACGAGGCCGAGCGGCTGAAGTTTTGGTCGGGGCGTAAAGCGGTTTTTGGGGCGGTTGGCCGCATCTCCGCAGATTACTACTGTATCGATGGCTCCATCCCGCGTAGCGCACTCGCCTTCGTGCTGCGGCGCACGGCGGAATTGTCGGTCAAGTACGGATTGCGCTGCGCGAACGTGTTTCACGCCGGTGACGGCAATTTGCATCCGCTGATTTTGTTCGACGGCAATGTTCCGGGCGAACTGGAAAAGACTGAAGCGTTTGCCACCGAGTTGCTCGAACTTTGCATCGAAGTTGGCGGCTCCATCACCGGCGAGCACGGCGTTGGCATCGAGAAAATAAATCAAATGTGCAGCCAGTTCAGTGATGCCGAGCGCGAAACATTTTTTGCCGTCAAGCGTGCGTTTGATCCCAAGATGCTGCTCAATCCCGGCAAGGTCATTCCGTCGCTGCATCGCTGTGCCGAATACGGACGGATGCGGGTGTCGGGTGGGCAGTTACCACACGCGGATATTCCGCGGTTTTGAGCACTGTACTAAAGACAGTATTTTCCACAGATGAACACAGATGAACACAGATGAACGCGCATAAAACCAACAATTGGGCTACTGGTGCCCCCATTGCATCAAGTTTTTTAGCGCTTGCGACTATCGAGGGTTTGGACTTTCATCTGTGTGTATCTGTGTTCATCTGTGGAAAAAACTAACTCCTCAATGAGCGCACCCTTCATCCAAGACCTCCAAGACCGCATCCGCCAAGCCGCCGCGAGCGCGACACCGCTCGCCATCCACGGCGGCAACACCAAGTCGTTCTACGGCGGCGCGATGGTCGGCACGCCGCTGGATATGCGCGGCTATACCGGCATCATTGACTACCAACCGCGCGAACTGGTGTTGACGGTGCGCGCCGGCACGCCCCTCGCCGAAATTGAAGCGCTGATGGCGAATGAAGGGCAGCAGCTGCCGTTTGAGCCACCGCACTTTGGCGCTGGCGCAACCATTGGCGGCAGCGTTGCCACGGGGCTGTGTGGGCCGCGGCGCGCGTATGCGGGTGCAGTGCGCGACTTTGTGCTGGGAACACGCGTGGTCAATGGCAAGGGCGAAGATTTGCACTTCGGCGGGCGCGTCATTAAGAACGTCGCGGGCTACGATGTGTCGCGATTGATGACCGGGGCCATGGGCACGCTCGGTGTTTTGCTCGACATCAGTTTAAAAGTGTTGCCGGTGCCGACAGCCGAGGTGACGCTGCGCTTTGACATGGATGTCGCCACGACTATCCGAAAATTCAACGAATGGGCGGGCAAGCCGCTGCCACTATCGGCATCGTATTGGCATGACGGTGTTGCCATGTTGCGCGTGTCGGGGGCAGCGGCGGGGGTTGTCGCAGCCAGACAAAAACTTGGCGGCGATGAAATTCACGCTGCGGATGCCACGCGTTTCTGGAATGACGTGCGCGATCAGCGGCATGCGTTTTTTCAGAAGACGGATGCGCCGCTGTGGCGGTTGTCCGTGCCCGCGACTACGCCGACGCTCAGCGCTTTGCCGCCGCAACTGATCGAGTGGGGCGGCGCGCTGCGGTGGCTCGCGGCCGACGTTGACGCCAGTACCCTGCGCGAGCTCGTCGCCGCCGCAGGGGGTCATGCGACCTTGATGCGATCGCGTGGCGCGCGCAACAGCAATACCACCGTGTTTCACCCGATCAGCGGCAAGCTGGCCGACATTCACCGCAACCTGAAAGCCGCCTTTGACCCGGCCAACATTCTCAATCGCGGACGCATGGACAATTTTTCGAACTGATTATGCAGATCACTCTGGCGCAGGAATTTCGTGGCACGGTTGCGGGCGAAGAAGCGGAAAATATTTTGCGCAAGTGCGTGCATTGCGGGTTTTGTCTCGCGACGTGTCCGACCTACAATTTGCTCGGTGATGAACTCGACTCGCCCCGTGGTCGCATCTATTTGATGAAAGAGGTACTCGAAGGTGCACAACCGACCGAGAAAACCCAGCTTCACCTTGATCGCTGCTTGACCTGCCGCGCCTGTGAAACCACTTGTCCGTCGGGTGTGCAATACGGTCGCTTGATCGATATCGGCCGCGACATCGTCGAGCAGAAAGTGGGCCGCTCTGGGGCAGAGCGGATCAAACGTAGTTTGCTCAAGGTGCTGTTGACGCACACGTGGTTGTTTTCGTTCGCGCTCGCGGTGGGCCGCACGGTCAAGTCGATGCTGCCGGAAGCCCTCGCGAACAAGGTTTTGTCCAAGCGCATGCCAGGAACGTGGCCACCGAATCGTCACGCCCGCAAGATGCTGGTGCTTGCGGGCTGTGTGCAACCGGCGATGGCACCATCGATCAACGCCGCGACCGCGCGCGTGCTCGATCACCTCGGCATCAGTTTGTTGGTCGCGCCCAACGCCGGTTGCTGTGGCGCAATTCCGCATCACCTCAACGACGCCGACGCTGCACACAAAATGATGAAGCGCAATATAGACGCGTGGTGGCCGCATATCGAATCTGGTGTTGAGGCGATTGTGGTCACCGCCTCCGGTTGCGGCACCATGGTCGCGGAGTACGCACACGTGTTGCGCGGTGACATCGCCTATGCGTCCAAAGCCACGCGCGTGTCGGCGCTGTTTCGCGATGTGAGCCAGGTGATCGCCGACGAGCGTGGTGCGCTGTCAGCGCGATTGCGCGTCGGTTCAAAAACCACATCGACGCGCGTGGCGTTTCATTCGCCTTGCAGTTTGCAGCACGGGCTCAACATCAAGGGCGTGGTCGAGTCGTTGCTGGGCGATGCCGGATTTGAGCTCACGTCGGTGCCGGACGGGCACTTGTGCTGCGGGTCGGCCGGCACCTATTCGCTATTGCAACCGGCGTTATCGCAGCAGCTGCTCACCAATAAAGTGAGTGCGCTGGAATCGGGTCATCCGGAAGTGGTCGCGACGGCAAACATCGGTTGTCTTGCGCACATTGCAAGCGGCCTCAATGCCAGTGGTAGGGCACCGATACGGCATTGGATTGAATTGATCGACGAGCGCTTGGCGAATTGAAAGTCGCCAATTGGCGCACTCTTTCAGGCAAAAACGCGGATTTAAGTACGAGTCCCTACAACTCAAGGCGATGATTACATGGGGTGAGGTAACGAACCGCGGTACCCTTTTGTTTCTGACAACGAAAGGAAATCGCTATGAGTGGTTCGTCCCTCACCTTGGAAGAACGATACCTGATTCACGCTGGTTGTGTGTATGGATTGTCGGTTGGCGAGATTGCAAAGCAACTTCGCCGGGACCGGTCGGTGATCAATGACGAGCGACGACGCGGCATGACGCCAAACGGTGAGTATTGCCTGCATCAAGCGCAATTGCGTCGAGAAGAAGCCAGCGCCCGCAGTTCGGCCAACAGCAAGGGGCGACCGGCATCGACGTGGCGCGAGGTGAAGAAGCAACTCGAGGCGGGCTGGTCTCCGGAGCAGATCAGCGGGCGGTGGAAATTGCTGGGGGCTAAGGCACAAATCAGTACCCCTGCGATTTACGCGGGCGTGCGCCGATTCGGCTGGCAGTCGTCCCTTTATTGGCAGAAAATTCGCGCGCACCTCAAGCGACCGGCTCGTCACCCATGGGGCGAAAGTGCCCGATCCATCCACGAGCGTGCGGAGGAGGCCAATCTACGCATCGAGGCCGGTCATTGGGAGGGCGACTCGATGATCGGCAGGAAGAAGGACGTCAAGCGGGTCGTACACCTAGTCGAACGACAAAGCCTGTATTGGGAGTTGCTGCTCATCAAAGGCGGTAAGAGTGAACCAACGGTCAAGGCCATCAAAAAACGGCTCGAAGGCAACGGCTTGGCCTTTCACACCATATCGACGGATCGCGGCAGTGAATTCCACGCTACTGGAGACATCCTCGACGAAAAGGCCTTGGCCTGCGACGCCTACACCCCCAACCAGCGCGCCAGCAACGAGAATCAGATTGGCGCGCTGCGAGCCGACTTGCCAAAAGGCGTGAGCATGGACAATCTCACCCCTAAAAAGTTACGGCGGCTGCAACAAAAACATAACCATCGACCACGCAAATGTCTCGGCTTTCTCACCCCTTATGAAGTAGCATTCAATCGCCAACCGCGTGTAGGGACTCGTACTTAAATTGGCGAAAATGCCTGAAGATGCGCGTCGATCTTGGAGTTTGCCCTTCAGTGACGTCGATACAGCCGGAATTGCTCGACGCGTTCACCGGGCCGCGCGCCCTCCCACACCAGTTGCCAAGCCGCCGCAACATCCGGTGCATGCGTCTTGGTTCCCTGCATCAACATCCAGTGGCACGCTGCCGCGCTTTCGTTGCGCGGGCCGACAAACCGCAGACCGGCGAAGTAGTCGAACATCGCGCGTTGTGGCAGTCCAACGTTCAAACCCAGCACGCAGCCCGGCGACTGCTCGATCAATTTCGCGACAGCAGTGATCGGCTGTCGATAACTTCTCACGTGATCCACCGCCGGCAAGCCGAGCAGGTTCAGCAGCACCCAGATCAGCGTCACACCTGCCGCCCAATTCACAATCGCGCGTCGGTTATTGCGGTGTGCCATGACCACCGCATAGGCCCACACCGCGCTGAGCACGGCGGCGATGACGAAAGGCATCCACGCGAAGCCGACCGTAAAGCCAGGTGCGGCACGAGCGACCGCGCGAGCCGCCGCCTCCGGTGTGCCAAGCAGGGCCGCACTCCAATAGAGCCAGATCGCGAGTGCCACCGCACCAAAAAAAACCAGACCGAACCAATCGACAAAACTGGCCACGCCCTTCGGCAGGCGGTCGAGCGAATTGGCTCCAGCCAGCGCCAGCGGTAGCAGCAACACCAAACCGACCGCGTCGCGCGCTTCGCGGAGTATCGAAAGCACCAATAGCGACACCACGAAGACAGCGATGGGCAGCGCGAGCTCGATGCGTTCGCCAATGATTTTTCGATCTTTGTGCCACAGCCAGATGGCGATTGGCAACGTCGGCAGCGCGTACCACGGCAGAATGCTCAGCAAATAAAACGGCAAAACGCTGTCGCGCGTGTGCGCATCAAACATCGGCGTTCCGAGAATCGCGTCTTGCCACACTGCGGTAGACAGTTGGCCGTTCGTGGCGAGTAGCACGGGATAGATGGCGGCACCGGCGAGCAACACGCCGCTGGTCACCGCGATGCCGCGACGGAACGCGATATTGCGCCAATCGTGCAACAGCACCATCATCAACACCGCAGCAAGCGGCACGATAAGCGCTTGGGCGAGGCCGACCGAGAGCGCGATGATGACAGCGCCTCCGCCCGCTGTAACGCCGCCTTTTCTCGCTTCGAAGCGAATGCGTGTCAGGCCGTAAATCGCAATCGACATCCCGGCCAATCCAGCCACCTCGGGATTCAATTCGTGGGCACGCAACAACAAACCAAGCGAGCCGATCATCAACGCCACCGCAATGCGCCCGGCGCGTTCGTCGAACAGCTTGTTGGCGGTTTTGTACAAATATAAGATCGTCACTGCCATGCACACGCCACTCGCCAGCCGTGCGCCATCGTGTGCGGGCAACGCCCACGAGAACAGTTTGGCGCATAGCGCCGCAAGCCAGTAGTAGAGTGGCGGATACTCACTCGAAACCACGCCGGCAATGTGTGGCACCAGCCAGCGCTGCCAACCGCCGTCGGTGAGCATGGCATGGACGACGCCCATGGTGATGGCTTCATCGGGTTTCCACGGATCGTGACCGATCAGGCCGGGCAACAACCACGCCACGCAAATGGTCAAAAATAGTGCCGTCTTGACTGGTGTCGCGGTGCCATCAAAAACAATGGGACGTTTGAGCGTGTCGGAAAGACCCGCTTGCGGCTTGCTGAGTGTGTCGGAGGAAGTGTTCACGCGTTCCGAATAGGGTGGTGGCGATCAGCGCGGCGGCCCAACCTTGCGACGACTGTGACATCGAGCATGTTCATGTGCCGGCCCGCTCCAGAGTGGTCTCGATTCTACGCTGCCAGGATTGCGGTAGGGTCATCGCCGCCGAGCCAAACGCTGTGCCAGAAAGTCAAAAGGCAACCTCGCGGTTGCCTTTTTGCGGTTTGCGATGGATCGACTATTTGCCCGCGCTGGTCTTGGAATAGCGCCGCTTGAATTTGTCGATACGGCCGGCCGTATCCAGGATCTTGTGCTTGCCGGTGTAAAACGGGTGTGACTCAGACGAGACTTCGATACGGATGACGGGATACTCTTTGCCGTCGATCCACTTTATTTTTTCTTTGCCCTTGGTATCGGCCGTGGTCTTGGTCAGGAATTTGAAGTCGCACGACGAATCAAAAAAAATGACTTCGTGGTACGCCGGATGGATTTCGGGTTTCATGGCGCTGCTGGCCTTTCTTTTCGTAAAGGGTTCACCGCGTGTGACGCCTTGGGTGAACCTCTATTCGAACAAGTGTGATGGGAACCCGCGATTATGCCGAAAAATGCCCAACAAAGCAACGGGTTAGCTCTGGTAGAGTGACACGATGGAAAAAGACAAAAAACCGGCTGGCGCGGCCGAATCGAGCGCAAAACCCGCCATTCCACCCCCCGAATTCAAGGATCAGGTGGTCACCACGCGGCGCAAGACGCGCGTCAACGGCAAGGCCATGGCCTATTCCGTCACCTGCGGCACCTGGGTGATGAAAGAAGAACACGACAAGGACGGCGAGCATCTGGGGCAAAAACCACGCTCGGCGATGTTTTTCACCGCCTACACCAAGGACGGCACCAAGGATCCAGCGACGCGTCCGATCATGTTTTGCTTTAACGGAGGGCCAGGTTCGAGTTCGGTGTGGCTGCATCTCGGCTTGATCGGGCCGAAGCGCGTGGCGCTCGATCGCGAAGGCCATGCAGGGCCACCGCCGTACAAACTCATCGACAACGATTTTTCGATGCTGTCGGACGCGGACTTGGTGTTCATCGATCCGGTCGGCACCGGTTACTCGCGGATGGTCGAAGGTGAAAAGACCAAGGAATTTCACGAATACCAGCGCGATCTGGAAAGCGTCGGTGCCTTCATTCGGCTCTACGTGTCGCGCCATGAACGTTGGGCAAGTCCGAAATTCATCGCTGGTGAAAGTTATGGCACCACACGCGCCTGTGGGTTGGCGGGCTTACTTCAAGACAAGTACGGCATGTACGTCAATGGCCTATTGCTGATTTCGGTCGCGCTCGATTTTCAGACCATTCGCTTTGATCACGGCAACGACATGCCGCCGATGTTTTTCTTACCGACCTACGCAGCGACCGCGTGGCAGCACAAAAAATTGCCGACGGATTTGCAAAAAAAGTCGCTGGCGAATGTGGTCAAAGAAGTCGAGACCTTCGCCTCGGGCGAGTACGCGGCTGCGCTGTTTCAGGGCGATAACCTGTCGGCAAAGGCATTTGACGCGATGGCGCAAAAAGTCGCGCGCTACACCGGGCTCAGTGTGGCCTACGTGAAATCGACCAAGCTGCGTATTGGTATTCACCGTTTCTGCAAAGAGTTGCTGCGCGACGAAGGCAAAACAGTCGGTCGCCTCGACAGCCGCTTCACGGCGCGGGATCGTGACAGCGCGGGCGAACAATTTGAATTTGATCCAGCGCACGCAGTCATCGGCGGCGCATTTGCAACGACGCTCAACGACTATTTGCGCCGCACGTTGAAATTCGAAACCGACCTCGACTACCGCGTCGTCTCAGGGCTTTACCTGACCTGGGGGTGGAAGGATTTTGCCAACCGCTACGCTAACGTCGGCGAGACACTTCGCAAAGCGATGAACCTGAACCCGCATCTGAAAGTGTATGTGGCGAATGGCTACTACGATCTCGCGACGCCGCACTTCGCGTCCGACTACACCATGTCCCATTTGTCACTCGACGCCTCAATTGCGAAAAACATTTCGCAGCATTACTACGAGGCAGGGCACATGATGTATGTGCACGCGCCGTCACTGACCAAGATGGCGGCGGATATGCGGGGGTTTTTGAAGAGGGCGTTAGCTTGATGCCAAAAAAATCATGCCATGCGCTCTTCGACCATGAGCTTGCGCCGCCTCGTCAGTGCCTTGAGTTGCTGATGCGTGTTGTCAATCGGCGCGACTTCTTGCAACACGGCGCGCACGACAGGCTGGTCGGCACGCACCTGCATGAGTTGCAACATGCGTTTAGCGTCGATGGCATCGGTCTTGGCGGGTGCCGGGAAGATTTCTTTGAAGCGAGCGAACTTGAGGTTGTTGATCGCGTAGAGCTGCCAGCCCTGTGCGAGGATTTGGCTGTCCAGCGGTCTGGCGTAGCCGCCGAAACCTTCCATGGCCACCGATACTGTGGCGGCGTGTTGTTCTTCGTATTGCTTGACCCGTGCAAAGAACTGTCCAATCCCAACTGGGGTATGCGGGCAGTCAAACTCGTCGATGGCAGCACCGGTGGCTAAGCCAATGGCAACGCGGTGCATGACGCTGCCGACATCAATGGCGACATTCAATTGGGTTTGCATAGCAGCCCTTTCGTACAAAGCGAGACGACAAAAAATCGTCTGTGCGCCATGCCTACTCGACAGCCACAACCACTGGCATCATCCCGTCAGGCGTCCTAGACGATGCGGATGACGGGGGCGGCAATTCAGCGTGGACCACGTAAACCTAAAGGAGCGGACCCCTTGAGCCACACCCCCGTCAGCACGTATCCTACTCCCGATTGCCGAATCCAGCATCTCGCAAATTCGGAGAGTAGACCCCTTTGATTGTAGAACCGCTCAAAAACCAATTCGGTATACTCACAGCTATCGGAGGTCAGGAGATGAAGCAGACGTTTACGGCCGTTGTAAAGCAAGACGCCAACTGGTGGATTGGCTGGGTCGAGGAAGTGCCTGGCGTTAACTGTCAAGAGTCCACGCGTGAGGAACTCTTGGAATCGTTGCGGGTGACTCTTGCGGAAGCCATCGAGTTCAATCGAATGGAGGCTCGTAACGCCGCCGGTAAAAGCTACGAGGAACTTCCCATTGCGGTATGAAACGCCGTGATCTTCTCTGGCACCTCACGGCTCTGGGTTGCGAACTATTGCGTGAGGGTGCGCGACATTCTTGGTGGCACCATACAATCACCGAGAAACGCAGCGCAATTCCGCGACACACTTAGATCAACAACCATCTTGCGCGCAAAATCTGTCGCGACCTCGGCGTTGCTGAACCAGCGCGGTTCTAACCAGTCGTTCCATCGGACGGCCTCTGGCCGCCGCTGAACTCCAACGTTATGTGGCAAGCGAATGGCTCTGAACGACATCGAGCGTAAGCGGATCGAAAAGGTCGTGGACGCATACGTTCAGAAGCACCGACCCCCACCGCATATCCGACCACAATTGGATATTGGTTTTCGCGTGTCGGGCCAAAGCGTCGAGATCTTCGAGATTCGACCTGACTGGAAGGAGCCGAGTGTGAAGATGGAGCATCCTGTGGCGAAGGCAACATTTGTTCGGAGCACTGCACTTTGGAAAGTCTTCTGGATGCGCGCCGATCTCAAATGGCACGGCTACGAGCCATTGCCCGCGGTGGGTTCAATCGAAAAGTTCTTGGCCGCAGTCGAAAAGGACGAGTACGCATGCTTCTGGGGCTAGACGCTCATTCTGGCAAGCTGTTAGCGCAAAGCAGTA
>JBCKPM010000011.1:0-32540 GCA_038901675.1 Usitatibacteraceae bacterium
AGTGCGTCGTGTAGAAAGGCTGCCCCACTTTTCTAGCCTAAAAGAATTCCACGCATGTCATTCATGTCTAACCTTTCGGTCAAGAGGGACGCTGCGCCGACAAGCCGGCT
The DNA here is from genome assembly GCA_038901675.1 of Usitatibacteraceae bacterium. GTDB lineage: Bacteria > Pseudomonadota > Gammaproteobacteria > Burkholderiales > Usitatibacteraceae > UKL13-2. The sequence goes on from JBCKPM010000011.1 coordinate 111, forward strand.
CCGCGCCCCTTACCTCGCACGTTAGGTGTCGCACTAAGCTGTATCGCACTTAGAGAGGGGTTTGGGCATGGCATCTAGAAAATCACCTCCACCGCAACCGGCCGCAGCGAATCTCTCGGCAGAGCAAATGCGGACTGCAATTCCGAAGCTTGAGCGCAGAATCAGAGATATAGAAGAGTTCGATCCAAGCTCTCTTTCTCAGAGGAGCGACCCTCGTCTAGGCGCGCTTGAGAACAAGCTTGAGGACACAATTGCGGACGTCTTTGGTCACGGAACTTTGGAGTACCACCGATTCAGCCCAGGCTCGCTCGATACCGCGGGTTACAACATGATGTATGCAACCCCGCTCGACGAGGTCATTCGCAGCGTCCAAGAAAGCAAGCAGAGGGAACTCACCAATCTCCAAACCATCATTGAACTGTTCAATGAGAAACTAGAGGATGGCGGTGAGTCACCTGCATCCAAGGCGCGTCGAGCATTCGGCGACCTAGATCTTCACCCGGAGATTGCTCGAGCCTGTTCCAAGTTATTCTCTGATGGACACTACGCAGAAGCGGTTGAGAATGCCTGCAAGGTTCTGGACATGCTCGTCAAGATGAGAAGCATGCGAATGGATCCTAGCGGAACAGAACTTATGCAGCTGGTCTTTAGCCCAAAGGCACCAGTTCTCAAATTCAACGAGCAAAAAAACGACAGTGAGAGGAGCGAACAGCAAGGCATGATGTACTTGTTTGCTGGCACCATGCTTGCCATTAGAAATCCTCGCGCGCACGGCTTAGTTAAAGATCATCCAGAGAACGCAGTTGCGTACATCTCGTTCATCAGCATGCTTGCGAAAGCACTTGATCGGACTAGCACGTGAACAACCACGGAGCGACACCTAACAATTCATTCAAGCCGAAGCCGCTTCGCGGCTCGGCTTAATTCAGGCGTTGGATTTCATGAACTCGCCGTTGCGCATCGCACTGGCCCTTGCTACGTCACTCCTCGGTGTTGTCCTCGTGATGGTGGTCGAGACCGCTATTGAGTAGCGACCGTGCCTCAAAAATTACGTCCGATGCCGTTAATCCGTGCGGTCCCATGCCGTGATGCAACGCCGCGTCACCGGCCGCGCCGTGCAGATACACGCCGAGGCGCGCCGCATCCCACGCCCCGAGGCCGATCGCCAGAAACGCGCCGAGCATGCCCGATAGCGCATCGCCCGTGCCGCCCGAGGCCATGCCGGCGTTGCCCGTGGTGTTGATGACGAAGTGCCCGTCGGGGTGCGCGATGACAGTGCCCGCACCCTTGAGCACCACGACGCTGGCGAAGCGATCAGCGAGCACCAATGCGGCCGCTGGACGATTAGCCTGAATTTCAGCGGGCGTCTTGCCGAGAAGCTTGGCTGCCTCGCCGGGGTGGGGTGTGAATATGAAAGGCAAGCAAGGGCGCGCACTTTCAGCCTTTTTTGCTTCAAAAGCCGTTCGGATGCTAGGGTTTGACACAATCGCGGCGATCGCGTCGGCGTCAATGACCAGCGGTCGATCCAGTGATAACACGGCGAGCAGCGACGCGGCACCGGTTTCTCCCATGCCCATGCCGATGGCGAAGGCGGTGATGGACTCGTCCTTGGCCAGCAACTTGGCATCGCGCACCATGATTTCCGGGTGAAGCACATCAAATGCGGGACGATCCTTGTCGAACAGACCCATGAACACTTTCCCGGGCCCCATGTGCAACGCCGCGCGCGCCGCAAGTACGGCGGCACCTGTCATGCCCTCGGTGCCGCCGATGATGCCGACATTGCCGTAGCTGCCTTTGTGCGTATTGGCGCGTCGCGCCGGAACCAGTGGCAACACATCCGCGTGCGCCAACAGCGAGCCGGACGACGTCGGCAGTGTCGTGCCGAGCGCATTGACGCTGACGTAACCCGCGTGATCGATGCCGTCGGCCGTGAATAGGCCGGTCTTGGCGCCAATAAACGTGATGGTTTCGTCGGCCTCGATGGCGGGATCGAACGCAACGCCAGTGTCGGCATTGAGTCCACTCGGCACGTCGATCGCGAGCACCGTGCAATGGCCGACCGCACGCAGCGCGTTGCAGTGCCGAATCACGTCCGCAAACGCGCCGGACGGCGCTTTGGTCACACCAATGCCGAATAAGCCATCGACAACCACACCGAAATGTTGGGTCTTGGGCCAGGATTTCACGACCGCATCCTTGGTCGTGCTGAATGCGGCGTAGGCTTTTTTGGCGGCCGCGTCTTTCCACTGTTGTTCACCGAGCGCCAGCACCGTGACCTCCATTTTGGCTTTGCGCAATGCGTCAGCCGCGACCCAGGCGTCGCCGCCGTTGTTGCCCGGTCCGGCGAGTACCAACACGCGTTTGGATTTCCGGCGGCGCAGCATGCCGAGTGCGTGTTCGGCCACAGCGTCTCCTGCGCGCTGCATGAGCGAGACTTTGGGATGTTCCAGCGCATGGGCGCTTTCAACGTCGCGGATGGTCGAAATGGTGTGCAGCGCTGTCATGTGTTGAGATCCGAAGGGAATGCAGGGGCAAGTATGTCGTGGTTTATCAGGATTCGCCGCCCGCGCGCAATCTGGCGCAACCAAATCGTCGGACCGAGTCGGGCGCGAAGCCAGCTAGTCGCAAATGAACTATTCACCAGCGATTGGGTCACTAACGCGTAACTCGGGCTCGGGGAGCGTGCTTTGGATGGGGCTACAGACCGCCACGGCAACGTGCGTCACGGGGCCGACGGGCTTGAATAACTTTTCGTAAATTCAACAAGTTAGTGCCGCTGCGCGCGGTGGGAGCAGTGTGATGGCAGACCTCACGTTTATAATACCGGACAGTTCTCGGCTCTCCATGGGGCTGCCTCAGCGTGCGCGAAAAGTTGTCGCGGACGCGGTCGCTGCGGGCGCTGTTGCAGGTGGGGCAAAATTGAATCAGTCGACCCCGGCTGCTGTGGATGTTGCCGCCGTGGGCACACGGTTGCCGGAAGGGAAAGCGTCGATGAGCGATCGAGCAATCGATCAGCAACTAGTGGAGCGCGCACAGGCGGGCGACAAGCGTGCCTTTGAATTGCTCGTCATCAAATATCAGCGCAAGGTCGAGCGGCTGCTGTCACGCATCATTCGCGACCAAGCCGAAATTGAAGATGTGTCACAAGAAGCGTTCATCAAGGCGTATCGCGCGCTCGGGAACTTTCGCGGCGATAGCGCGTTCTACACTTGGCTTTATCGCATCGCCGTGAATACGGCCAAGAATTACCTGGTCACGCAGCGCCGTCGCGCGCCAACGTCCACAACGTACGACGCTGAAGAGGCGGAGTCGTTTGACAACACGCCGGGTCTGCGCGATATCGCCACACCCGATGCGCAATTGATGAGCAAGCAAATCGGCGAAATCATCAATCGCACCATCGACGCACTGCCCGATGAACTTCGCACCGCGATTACGCTCAGAGAAATCGACGGCCTGGCGTATGAAGAAATCGCGCAGATTATGGATTGTCCGATTGGCACGGTGCGCTCGCGAATTTTTCGCGCGCGCGAGGCAGTGGCAGCACAATTGCGGCCGCAGTTGGGAACCAGCAAAGACCAGCGCTGGTAATCAGATCAAGGCATTGCACGCAGCAGCAGGGTATAAACCACCAGAACTCCAAATGAGCAGACCCAGAGTAGCGGAGAGTTGGACATGAACGAAAAAATTTCAGCATTAGTCGATGGCGAACTTGATCGCGACGACGCACTGCAAGTGATTCGCGGCTTGGGCGGCGACGCTCATCGACGTGAGAGTTGGGATCACTATCACTTGATCGGTGAAGCCTTGCGCGGCGAGTCCGCGGGGATGGTGACGCGACGTCGGCAAGCGGCGGACACGATATTTGCGCGGCTGGCGAGCGAGCCGACCGTGCTGGTGCCGGCGGCTAGGCAGCACGCGCCGGTGGCCAAAGGCACGCGCATCGCGCTGGCAATGGCGGCCTCAGTGATTACTGTTTCGGCATTGGTGGTGGTGGCTTTTAAGCAGCAAGACGGCACCGTCGCACCGGCGCAACTTGTGCAGCAAATCGCGCCCAAGCCGGTGGCGCAACCGGCCACCGCAGCCGAGGCTCGCGTCAACGACTACTTGAAGATTCACCGACAATTTGCAGCCAACGATGCGTTTCAGGCCGCATCGGCGCGTCGTGAATCTGGTCGTTAGCATGTCGATATCCGCGGCAGCGTCAACCAGCGCGAGCACCGATTGCACTCGGGCATGACGATGCACTCGACACGCTCAATGAAGCGCACATTGCTGACGCTGTGGCTGGGTGCTAGCGTCCTCACCGCGTGCGCCGTCGCGCAGCCGAAAAACGTCAACGAGTGGCTCGAGCGCATGGCGCGCTCGGCGCGCGAGCTGCCATATTCGGGTGTGTTCGTGCACCAGACCACCGACGGCACCACCACCTCACGCATCACCCATTTTGTGGACAAGGACGGCAACGAACACGAAAAACTGGAAATGCTCGATGGTCCGTTGATTGAGGTCGTACGCCGCAATGACGAGATGTTCTGTTATCACCCCGACCAGAAAACGGTGCGCGTCGATCGTCGCGCAACCGGCCGTTTTTTCCCGTCGCTGGTGAGCGGCAAACCGTCTGCCATCAACGATAACTACCGCGTCAAGTTCGGTGCCGTGGAGCGTGTTGCAGGCAAGGATTGCCAATGGCTGATTTTGGAACCGCGCGACAGCATGCGCTATAGGCAGACGCTATGTGCGGAACTCAGTACCGGTTTGCTGTTGCGGGCACGGCTCTACAACGAGCGAAATCAGATTCTGGAGCAATTCATGTTTACGCAGGTCGATGTGCGCGGCGGCGTGACGCGCCAGGATGTGCGCTCGCGTTTCGAAGCCTCACCTGGCTGGGCGCGCGACTACTCGGTCAACCCAGGCCAGAAATCGGTCGACAGCGGCTGGCAGGTCGCGAGCCTGCCGGCCGGATTTCGCAAGGTCATGGAGATGGTGCGCAATTTGTCGGGTCGCAAGGAGCCCGTCACCCATCTCGTATATTCAGACGGTCTTTTGAACGTATCAGTGTTTGTCGAGCCGAATGTCGGCGTGGCCGTGGCGTCGAGCCAACGCATCAGCGACGATGGACCGATCAGTGTCGCCATTCGGCCGCTGGCGAACCATCATGTGACGGTGCTGGGGGAAGTGCCTGTTGGCACCGTGCAGTTCATTGCCGATGGCGTGTCTCGTCGTCGCTAATCGCGAGTGGTAGGGTAGAGTCTGTTGGTGTCGTAAGTGCGCCGGGGCAACCCGGCGATTCATCTTGGAAGAAGGAAAATATGTCAAATCGTTACGCTTTTGCGCAAATGCCAGTGCTCAGCAAATTGGCGGCACTCGGCCTGCTGTTTCTTGCAATCTTCATGTTGCCCCCAAGCGCCGTGGCGCAGCCAGCACGCGTCGTGCTGCCGGATTTTTCGGAGATGGTGGAAAAAGAAGGTGCTGCTGTGGTCAACGTGCGCACTAAAGCGCGTCCCGGGAGCGGTCGCGGCATGGTCTCGCCCGAGGACAGTGACCAGTTCTACGAATTTTTCCGTCGTTTTATGCCGCCAGACATGATTCCGCAGCCGCGCCAGAATCCGCAGACGCCGCAGAATCCGCGTCGCAATCCACGTGCACCGGGCACGCCGAATCCGGATATTCCGTTGCGCGATCTCGGACTGGGTTCGGGATTTTTCATCTCAGCTGACGGATACATGATTACCAACGCGCACGTCGTCGCGAACGCCGAAGAAATAACGGTCACCCTAACCGACAAGCGCGAATTCAAGGCCAAAGTGATTGGTACCGATCAGCGCACCGACATCGCGGTACTCAAGGTCGAGGCGGTGGGATTGCCCAAGGTGACCATCGGCAACTCGGACCGACTCAAAGTCGGCGAGTGGGTGTTGGCCATCGGCTCGCCGTTTGGTTTCGAAAACACCGTCACTGCTGGCATTGTCAGCGCCAAATCGCGTGAGACCGGCGACTTTGTGCCGTTTATTCAAACCGACGCAGCAGTCAATCCGGGAAATTCCGGTGGGCCGCTGTTCAACACACGCGGCGAAGTCATCGGTATCAATTCGCAAATTTTTACCGGCACCGGCGGCTACCTTGGCATTTCATTTGCGATTCCGGTGAACATCGCGATGGACGTCGCCAACCAGTTCATCAAGACCGGCAAGATACAACGCGGTCGCATCGCCATTGAACTTGAGAGCGCGCCGATTACCGACGACCTCGCCGAGTCGCTGGGCTTGCCGAAGAAAGATCCGGGCGTCATGATTCGCACTGTTGAGAAGGACGGTCCGGCCGACAAAGTCGGCATCCGCGCCAAGGATGTCATTCAAAAAATTGATGGCAAGTCAATCAAAGTGCTACCCGATGTGACGCGTTCGATCTCGGCCAAGGTGCCCGGATCGAAAACCACCATCACGGTGTGGCGCGCCGGTAGCGTCAAGGATTTTGTGGTCACCGTGGCAGAAGCACCGGCTGATCCGCGCTCACCACGGCTGAACCCGCCCGCCCCGAAGAATGAGAAGCAGGACAAGCCGACGTTAAAACCCAACCGCTTGGGACTCGTCGTCGAAGACATCGACGACGACGACAAGAAGACGATGTCGATCTCGCACGGTGTCATCATCACCGAAGTCTCGGGGGCAGCAGCGCGGCTGGGATTGAAGCCGGGTGATGCGATTTTGTCGCTCAATACCACCGAGTTGAATTCACCGGCGCAATTCAATGAACTAGTCGCCAAACTGGACGACAAAAAACCGGTCGCGCTGTTGGTCAAGCGCGACGAGTCACCGGCGCGCTACTTCACCCTGCGGCCCGACGCCAAATAGTGCGATTGACGCTCGTCAGCAGGAGCTACTGTCACTTGTGCGACGACATGCGAGTGGCAGTGCAGGGCGCGCTCGCGCGGCTTGGCGAGCCCCGCGCGGTGGACGCGCCAAGTCTGATCGAAATCGATCTGGACTTGCATCCGGTGTACGAGGCACGCTATGGCGAATTTGTACCGGTGCTGTTGCTCGGCGACATGGAGACCGGCGAGGAGATCTGTCACTACCATTTTGACGAGCAGAAGTGGCACCGCAGATTAGCGGCGTGACGGGACTGTCTGTGTCTATGCGGCTCGTAATTGGGCGCGCTTTCGGCTAAAATTGTCGGCTATTCTGGGTAAGGGCACCGCGTGGTGCCCTTATTTCTGTCGGGCCTTCCCATTGGCCCTGTTTTGGGCTCGGTTGCCCGTCGTGAATTCGGATCCTGTAGCGTATCGGCGCATGGATTCCAAACGCGCTTTCACGAATTCGCTGGACCACATTTCGTCAATGAATCACATTCGCAATTTTTCCATCATCGCCCACATCGACCACGGCAAATCGACGCTCGCCGATCGCATCATTGAACGTTGTGGCGGACTCTCGTCGCGCGAAATGGAATCGCAAGTGCTCGACTCCATGGAACTCGAGCGTGAACGTGGCATCACCATCAAGGCGCAGACAGCATCGCTGAGCTACACCGCGCGCGACGGCAAGACCTACAACCTGAATTTGATCGACACGCCCGGGCACGTCGATTTTTCCTACGAAGTGTCGCGTTCGCTGTCGGCGTGCGAGGGTGCGTTGCTGGTGGTTGATGCATCACAGGGTGTCGAAGCGCAGACTGTGGCCAATTGCTATACCGCCACCGACTTAGGCGTCGAAGTATTTCCGGTACTCAACAAAATTGATTTGCCGTCGGCCGACCCAGATCGGGTGATCGATGAAATCGAAGACATTATCGGCATCGAAGCACACGACGCGGTGCGCTGTAGCGCCAAGACCGGCGTTGGCATCGATGATGTGATTGAAATGGTGGTGGCGCGCGTATCGCCGCCGCGCGGCACGCTCGATGCGCCACTCAAGGCACTCATCATTGATGCCTGGTTCGACAACTACGTCGGCGTGGTGATGTTGGTGCGCGTGGTTGATGGCGTATTGAAGCCCAAGGATAAAATTTTGCTCATGGCCAGCGGCGCGCAGCAACTGTGCGAGCAGGTCGGTGTATTTACGCCCAAATCACAGTCGCGCCCGGAGTTGAAAGCCGGAGAGGTCGGGTTTGTGATTGCCGGTATCAAGGAACTCAAATCGGCGAAAGTGGGCGACACCATCACCTTGCAAGAGCGCCCGGCAAGTGCTGCGTTGCCCGGCTTCAAGGAAATCAAGCCGCAGGTGTTTGCCGGCCTCTATCCCGTGGAATCCAATCAGTACGACGGGCTGCGCGACGCGCTCAACAAGCTGCAACTCAATGACTCCAGCCTGCGCTTCGAGCCCGAGACATCACAGGCGCTGGGGTTCGGGTTTCGCTGCGGCTTTCTGGGCTTGCTGCACATGGAAATCGTGCAGGAGCGTCTCGAGCGCGAGTTCGATCAGGAGCTGATTACCACCGCACCGACCGTGATCTATCAGATCCAGATGATGGACGGCACCGTCATCGAGATCGAGAATCCGTCACGACTGCCTGAGCTATCGAAGATTCAGGAAATTCGCGAACCGATCATCACCGCCACCATGATGATGCCGCAGGAGTATGTCGGCTCGGTCATCATTCTTTGCAACCAGAAGCGCGGTGTACAGGTCGATATGCAGTATCACGGCCGGCAAGTGATTCTGACTTACCTGATGCCGATGAACGAAGTGGCGATGGATTTCTTCGACAAGCTGAAGTCTGTCTCGCGCGGTTATGCGTCGCTTGACTACGAATTCAAGGAATATCGCGAGGCGGACCTGGTCAAACTCGATATTCTGATCAATGGCGACAAAGTCGATGCGCTGTCGCTGATTGTTCACCGCGCCAACAGTCAGTATCGCGGTCGCGAACTCGCCTCAAAAATGCGCGAACTCATTCCGCGTCAGATGTTCGACGTTGCGGTACAAGCGGCCATCGGCTCGAACATCATTGCGCGTGAGAACATCAAAGCGCTGCGCAAGAACGTGATCGCCAAATGCTATGGCGGAGACATCTCGCGCAAACGCAAACTGCTGGAGAAACAAAAGAAGGGCAAGAAGCGCATGAAGCAGGTTGGCAACGTCGAGATTCCGCAAGAGGCGTTTTTGGCGATTCTGCAAATTGGCGACAAGTGAACTTTCGTATCTCGATACCGGTCAAGCCAGCGGCGCGCTGCGGTTGACAACGCCTCCCTCTCGCGCCAACGCAATTTTGGCAAAATCATTTAACGCTTAACCTGGTTGGAAACAAAATCATGAATTGGGAAATGGTCGGATGGTTGGCGATTATCGGCAGCTTGATTGTTGTCGTCGCGAGTTTTTTTGTGCGCGAGGATCAGCTCGTCACGGCCTCGGCAACCGGCGGTAGAGGTTTGCCAGCGTCGATTCACACGATGCTGGAGATCGCGTGGCCGGTGCTATTCATCGCCTCGCTCGCCATGCTCACGTTCAAGGAAATGATGGGGTTCGCTGCGGTCTTGCTTACGGCGACCACTATCACCGGACTGATCTGGCTTGTTGACGCGCTGGCGCTGCAAAAGCGCCGCGTTGCCGGTTCGCAGGATCCGGTGCTGGTCGAAATGGCCAAGAGTTTTTTTCCGGTGATTCTGATTGTGTTTTTGCTGCGTTCGTTTCTCTACGAGCCATTCAAAATTCCGTCGGGCTCGATGGTGCCGACACTGCTGGTAGGCGATTTCATCCTGGTGAACAAGTTCACCTACGGCGTTCGCATTCCGGTCATCAACAAAAAAATTGCCGAGATGAACGCCCCGCAGCGTGGCGACGTAATGGTATTCCGTTACCCTGAGGATCTTTCCAAGGATTTCATCAAGCGCGTGATTGGCACCCCGGGGGACACCATCGCCTACAAGGACAAGCGTTTGACGGTCAATGGCACGCTGGTTTCGACGCAGCCCACTGGAACGTTCACCGACACCGAGAGCGGCGGCGTGCGGTTTTTCGAAACCTATACCGAGCAGCTTTCCGGCAAGCCACACCAAATGATGGTCGATCCGCGCTTTCCGTCGCTGGATTTGGCGCGCGTCCGGGAGTTCCCAAACAAATCCAATTGCACTTACAATGACGAGGGCATGAGCTGCAAGATCCCCGCTGGCCACTACCTGATGATGGGTGATAGCCGTGACAACAGCGACGACGGACGCTACTGGGGCTTTGTCGCGGAAGAAAATATCGTCGGCAAGGCCGTGTTAGTGTGGATGAACTTCAGCAGCTTAAAACGTATCGGTACGACCATCGAATAGGCCTGCCGAGTTGACCATCGGGATACCAACATGACACCAGCCACCAGTCTTGATTCAGCAGCATCCAATTCGCCAGCGCGTGGTCGCACGCGCGCATCGCGGGACAAGCAGCGGGGCATTGGGTTCATTACGCTTGTTTTGTACTTCGTAGTGGGCGGCGTTGTGGTGCTTAGTTTTTTGAAATTGGTGCCGCACTACCTGGAATTGTTTTCGATCAAAAAAGTCATTGCGGCGATGGCGACCAGCGAAGAAGTGAAGTCCGGCACGGTCGCTGAAATTCGCACCAGCTTTGACCGTCGCGCGGTGATCGACAATATCGTCGCCGTCAAAGGGCTGGATTTGGAAATTTCCAAGGAAAACAACGAAACCGTGGTTAGCGCCGCGTGGCAACCGCGCATCAGCTTGGCACCGGGCTACACATTACTCATCGATTTCACGGTGAGCACGGCCGACGGCAAATAGCGCCGCATGAGCGCTGCATCACAAGCGCTGGCACGACGCCTGGGCGTCGAATTTCGGAATGCAGATTTGCTGTTGCAGGCGTTGACGCACCGCAGCTACGGTGCGGCACACAATGAGCGTCTCGAGTTTCTTGGCGATGCGATGCTCAATCTGGCGATCGCTAGACTCGCATATGAAAAATTCCCCGCCATGCCCGAGGGGGAACTCAGTCGGCTACGCGCCAATCTGGTGAATCAGACCGTGCTGGCTAGCATTGCCGACGAGTTGGGCATCGGCAGCATGTTGCGTATGGGTGAAGGTGAAATCAAGACCGGCGGTGCTTCGCGCCCATCGATGCTGGCCGACGCGGTGGAGTCGTTGATTGGCGCGGTGTTGGTCGACGCCGGGTTCGACGCGGCTGACGCGCTGGTGTCGAGGTTGTTTGCCGCGCGTCTCGATGAGCCTGGACAGCGCACACCCTCGAAGGATCCGAAGACGGCGTTGCAAGAGTGGCTGCAGGCGCGCCAGCAGCAATTGCCGCAATACATGGTCAAACGCATCGAAGGTGCGGCACACCAGCAGACATTTTTTGTCGAATGCATCACCGAGCGCCCGGCGTTCAAGGTTGAAGGCAGCGGCTCTACGCGGCGCGCTGCGGAGCAGGACGCCGCCACCAAGGTGCTTGCCAAGATTGAAACCAAAGGCATCGCATGAACAACGAAAATGATCGCGCAGACGCCGCATTCCGCTGCGGCACCATCGCGATCGTCGGTCGTCCCAACGTGGGAAAATCGACGCTGCTAAACCACTTGGTTGGACAAAAAGTAAGCATCACCTCGAACAAGGCTCAGACCACCCGTCACTGCATCACCGGCGTGCTGACCGACGCGACCACGCAGTACTTGTTTCTTGATACGCCCGGATTCCAGAAAATCCACCTGAACGCGCTCAATCGCGTCTTGAACCGCACCGTCGCCAACACCGCAGACGACGCCGATGTCGTCGTGTTCGCGGTAGAAGCGCTGCGTTTTGGTGACGCCGATGCGGCTGTGCTCAAGGCGCTACGACCGAACGCGAAAGTGATTCTCGCCGTGACGAAAGTCGACCGCGCCAAGGACCCGGCCAGGATGCTGCCCTTTCTGGCTGATTTGCAGCAGCGTTTTGCTTTCGCCGCCGTCGTTCCCGTTAGCGTTAAGACTGCGGCGACGTTGGCGGAATTGAAACGCGTGATTCGCCCGTACCTTCCCGAGCAACCGGCGATCTATACCAATGACGAACTGACCGACAAGTCTGAGCGCTTCATCGCTGCCGAATTCATTCGCGAAAAAGTGTTTCGCCAAGTCGGTGACGAATTGCCCTATAGCGTCAGCGTCTTGATTGAAAAATTTGAAGTCATCGGCGATTTGCGCCGCATCTTCGCCACCATCGTGGTGGAAAAACAAACACAAAAAGCGATGGTCATCGGTGGAAAAGGCGAGCGCATGAAGCGCATTGGCACCGACGCACGTCGCGACATGGAAGCCATGTTTGGCGGCAAGGTGTATCTGGAACTTTTTGTGCGCGTTAAAAAAGGCTGGGCCGATGATGAGGCACTGGTCAAGCAATACGGCTATCAGTAGCGGGACGATGAAAAATTCAACCAGTTTTTGCAGTGACGGTTTTGTCCTGCACAGCTACCCATACAAAGAAACGAGCCTGATTCTCGAAACCTTCACGCGCACCCGTGGGCGCGTCGCGATGGTGGCCAGGGGCGCGAAGCGTGCGGCAACCAGCAAGTACGCGCTGCATGCGTTTCAGCCGCTAACGCTCGAGTGGTTCGGCCGTGCCGACATGAAGACACTGCGCGCGTCCGAGCACCAATGCATCTACCCGCAATTGCGCGGTTCGGCGTTGATGGCCGCGTTTTACGCCAACGAGCTACTGTTAAAATTGGCGGCCAAGGACGACGCGCATGAGCAGTTGTTCAATCAGTACGATGCGACCATCCCGCACTCGCGCGCATTGCGCCTGTCGAGCGCACGGCGCGGGACATTGAAGTGATACTGCGACGCTTTGAACTGCGCCTGCTAGAAGAGCTAGGCTACGGCTTGACGTTGGCACACGAGGCCGACTCCGACGCGCCAATCGATCCGGGGGCAGACTACTACTACGTCGTCGAGCATGGCCCAAGGCGTGTCAGCAACGGCGCACCGCACCACGCCCCAGACGTCGCGCGGATTAGTGGACGCACGCTTGTCGCGCTGGCTAACGCCGAATTCACCGAGGCGTCCACACTGGCACAACCAAGCAACTCATGCGGCGCGTGATCAACCATCATCTGGGCGACAAGTCGCTGCACACGCGCCAACTGATGCGTGAACTAAAGTGACGTTTCAAACACTAAACTCTAGCAAGGACGGGCACTTCCAAGGCATTGTGGCTGAAAGTGCGCGTCGATAGGCAACTTTTCCTAATTTGCCTAATTTGCCGCTTGCTCGCAGGCGGTCTTTCCCCTCTCAACGACTCTCAACCCGATGCCCGTGCACGCTCCAACATCGATGCCCCCACCACCTGCCGCTGACGTGTTCGCGCTCGCGGTTGCTGAGGATATGCGTGTTTGGCTCGAGCGCGCGGTCATCGGGTTGAATCTGTGTCCGTTCGCCAAAGCCGTCCATCACAAGGGGCAGATTCACTATGCGGTGAGCCGCGCGACCAGTGCCGAAGGTCTGCTTGAAGCGCTGGCGTCTGAACTGAGCGCGCTGGTCGCCCACGATGCCGACATGCGTGATACCACCTTGTTGATGGCCCCAATCAGTTTTGCGGACTTTCTGGATTTCAATGATTTTCTAGCGCTCGCCGATCAGTTGCTCATTGAAATGCGGCTCGAGGGCATATTGCAGATCGCGAGTTTTCATCCGCAGTTCCAGTTCGCGGGCACGACGGTCGACGACATCAACAACGCGACTAACCGTGCGCCATACCCGACGCTGCACCTGTTGCGCGAAGCCAGTGTTGTCCTCGCTGTCGCGGCATTTCCCGAAGCCGAACGTATTTTTGAGCACAACGTGCAAACGCTGACGCGTCTGGGTCGCGCGGGCTGGGCGGCGTTGGAGGTCGGGCCCAGCACAGCCGCGCCGTGTCCCGCGGACCGCAGACCATGAAGCACCGTGCAGCGGCCGCAGCAGACAGCAGCGCGCTCGAAATTCGCCCTGGACAATCGATTCAGTTACTCAAAGCGCTGCACATCCTGACGCGCGACGGGCGGCTGAATCAAGACAGCCGACGCAAACTCAAGCAGGTTTATCACCTGTTCCAGTTCATCGAAAAGCTGCTGCAGGAGCTCCCGAACCAAGGAGCCAACGCCACGCTCGCCGATCACGGTGTCGGCAAGTCCTACCTGGGTTTTATCATCTACGATTTGTTCTTCAAGGACAAAACGGCAGGGCACATTTACGGTGTCGAGGCGCGGATTGAATTGGTTGAAAGCGCGCGTGTGCTCGCCGCGCAGTTAGGGTTTGAACGCATGACGTTTATTGCCGGAAACGTCGCTGAGGTGAGTGATTCAGCGGATGTGCCCGAGGTGATCGACCTCGTAACAGCGTTGCACGCGTGCGATACCGCGACTGACGACGCGATTGCGTTCGGATTGAAAAAACGCGCGAAGTTCATGGTGCTGGTGCCTTGTTGTCAGGCCGAAATATCGCGCGCACTCAATGCCGACAAAGCGCGTTCGCTGTCGCGCGCACCGCTGGCCGAGATGTGGCGGCACCCGTTGCATACACGCGAGCTTGGCAGCCATCTCACCAATGTGTTGCGATGTCTGTACCTTGAGGCGGGGGGTTATGCCGTCACGGTGACGGAGTTAGTCGGCTGGGAACACAGCATGAAAAACGAGCTCATCATCGCGCGCGCTATCGCTGACCCCGAAAAATCCGCAGCCGCGGCGCAGCGATTGACTGCGCTGCTGGCGCAATTCGGGCTTGAGGCGCTGCTGGAAACACGTTTTCGGTTGCCATCGGCAGTCTCAGACCTCGCGCCCGATAGCGCATCTCGTAGAATGGCGACATGGTCAAGCTGAGCGTCAATCTCAATAAAATCGCATTGCTGCGCAACACGCGTGCACTGGGGATCCCGGACGTCTTGAAATTCGCGCGCATCGCACTCGATGCGGGGGCCGACGGCATCACCATTCATCCACGGCCAGACGGGCGACATATGCGTGCCGACGATGTCGGCCAGCTCGCCACGTTGATGCTCGCTTATCCGGATCGCGAGTTCAACATCGAGGGCAATCCATTCCACAATTTGATGGATTTTGTGCGCGAAGTGCGGCCGCATCAATGTACGTTGGTGCCAGACGAATCCGGCCAGTTCACGTCTGATCACGGTTGGGATATTGCCAAGGACGCGGCGCGTCTGCGCCCAATCATCGATGAACTGAAGTCACTCGGCGTGCGCGTAAGCTTGTTCATGGACCCGCTAGCCGAAGCCATGCCTGCCGTTAAAGCGCTCGGTGCTGACCGCATTGAGCTCTATACCGAGCCCTATGCCGCCGACTTTGGCAGTCCAGCGGCCGAAATCACGCTCGCTGAATATGTGGCGGCCGCGGCTGCGGCGGATGCCGTCGGCCTCGGTGTCAACGCCGGGCACGATTTGAATGCCAGGAATCTGCCGCGTTTTGTGCGCGCCATTCTAAACCTGTTGGAAGTCTCAATCGGTCACGCGCTTATCGCCGATGCGCTCGAATTTGGACTGGCGAATTCCATCGAAATTTATCGCAACGCGATTCGCGCCGGTCGCGGCAAATGATTTTCGGCATCGGTACCGACATCGTCGCGATTCAGCGCATCGAGGATTCGCTGCACAAACACGGGGATCGTTTTTTGCATCGGATCTTGAGCGAAGCAGAGGTCGCCGAATACGCCAATACCCATGCGCCCGCGCGCTTTCTCGCCAAGCGCTTTGCGGTCAAGGAAGCGTTTTCAAAGGCGTTTGGCACCGGCATCGGTGAAGCAGTCGGTTGGCATGACGTTCGCGTCACGCACGACGCGCTCGGCAAACCGTTCGTCGTTGTGAGCGCGGCGCTGCAAAATCGCCTCGACGCGGCGCAGGTTTGCCACACACACGTTTCAATATCCGACGAACACCTGCACGCCATCGCGTTTGTCGTCTTGGAGAGAGATTAGCGTATGACTGCCATGTCACTCGGTTAAGAAAAAACTCTATAGAAATCAGATATGTGACGCGCGGTACGGCGCATTGAGTCGTTGGGCAAATTCTCGAGTTGTTTGGGGGTGAGAATCCAATTCGACTTCGGCCACGTGCCAAGACGCTATTTGGTGCATTCCAAGCGGCTGATTCACCTCGTTTTTTCCTTAACCGAGTGACATGAGGGTCAGCGTCATTTATTTTGTCGGACGCTCAAGAAAAATGACCCCTTTAACTAATGTGAACGTGACCTACGTTGAGTGCGGCCAAACAAATAACCCTGACCCCTTTGATTCTTTGATTCCGAATTGGAACAGATCCGCCTCATGAAAACGGATGCCGCGAACGACGAGCCAATGAATCAAAACAGCCCATCCGCTCGGCTGATGAAAAGAGCGCTTAAACCCTCAATGAAAACTTGCTAAGATCAGCCATTCCCCTAAAATGTCGGCTTCCAACCTCGCGAAAGCATTTGATGGGCCAACCCAAGAAGCAGTCCCACCGAGCCTTCACGAAGTTTTGTTTTCCATTGTTATGGTGTGCGTCATTCGCAGTCGCAGCACCAACGCCGGTCGTGTTCCAGATTGGCAACACGCCGGGTAACTGGGTTCGCTTTGTCGATCCCACCATCCCACAAGTTGCCAAGTCCGGAACATTCACGTCGTTGTCAGCAGATTTGCGGGGTACCGGCAAGTCGGACCTCGTGATTGGCATGGGAGTTTTCCCGCCCGATCCAAAAATTGCCGTCCCGATGCGCGTTCTGCGTTCCGTCAACGGCACATTGGCCGATGTCACGCGGCAGTTGTTTGGCAACGGCAGTCTGCCTTCCATGGTGCACCCACGCGAAATCATTACTGGGGATTTCAATCGTGATGGGCGTGCGGATATTTTTGTTGCGGCACACGGCTACGATACATCGCCCTTTGAGGGCGAGCGCAACGTGCTGCTATACACCAAGCCGGACGGTACTTTTGAAGATCGTTCGTCGATTTTGCCGGTGTCCAACGACTTTAGCCATTCCACGACATCCGCTGACATCAACGGTGACGGTTTTGTGGATATCTACGTTGGCCAAGTGTTTGGGGGCGCGCAGGTATCACCGTACTTTTTGATGGGCAAAGCGGACGGCACGTTCACGCAGCGCAACAATAATTTGCCGCCACTGATGCAAACGCTCCGACGCAAGTTTGTCTCGAGCTTGCTGCTCGATGTTGACGGCGACGGCTTCCCTGATCTGGTGCTCGGCACCGACCATGATGGCGGCAATGCCGATAACATCATTTTGCTCAACGACGGTACGGGTGACTTCACCAAACGCGCAGAAATTATATTGCCGCGCAGCACCTTCGGCAGCAACCAGAACACCATGGACATCGTCGCTTTTGATGTCAACGGCGACGGCAAGTTGGATTTGCTGATCTGCGGCACCGGTGCCCTGCCGTTCTATGTTGGGCGCTTCCTGCAAGTATTGATCGCCAACGGTGACGGTACGTTTCGTGACGAAACGGCCGCGCGATTGCAAGGCGTTTCCTCTAAAACAACAGGTGCTTGGAACCAATTCATACGCATCGTTGATTTGAATGGTGATGGCGCGCCTGATCTGGTGCTGCAGACCACTTTGAACTACACCGGTGAAGTCGCCGACATCATCTGGCTCAATGACGGCGCGGGTAAATTTACCGGGGTCGCCAGTACCGTGCTGGCAAATCCAATGGGCTCTGTTGATGTAATTGATATTGACGACGACGGGCGACCCGATCTGGTCCATCTCAGCGGCGACGGGCAGGGCGGACTTCAGTACGCGCCTTTCTTCAACCGTACGCCAATCAAAGCACTCTCCAGGCGCGGTGGTATCGATGTCGATGGCAATAATCGCTCGACACTCACGCTGCGCAACAGTGCCAACCAAATGCAGATCGGGCGGCTGGTGAACAACCAGTTTCAGTGGACACCCGCTACCGGCCCGTCCAACGCATTCCGATTGCTGGGCGCGGTTGACCTCGCGGGCAACGGTAAATCTGATCTTGCCACGCTCAACATCGCGCAGGGTGATCGTGGTGACGTCAACATATGGCGTGACTTCGCCGTCGGCAATGAAACGACGCTACGTCAGGTGCGCACGCTTTGGCGCGTCGACACCGTAGGCGATCTTGATGGCGATGGATTCGGCGATCTCGTCTGGCGATTCACCGGTAACAGCGGCAACATCGATGACACAGGCGTGTCCTACATCTGGTTCAGCGACGGCAATGGCATCGCGCAAGTCCGCAAGCGCGGCGGGGCACCGCTGGACTGGACGCTGCTGGGGGCGTCTGATCTCAATGGTGATGGTGCCGCCGACATGATCTACATCAGCCCCGCCAATGCCGTGCGCGCGCTGATGGCCACGCCCAATCGCACCTGTGCCAACATCGCGGCGGGCAATTTGCCGAATGGCTTCCGTGCGCTGAAACTCGCCGACTTTACGGGCAACAAGCGTGGCGACATCTTGATGCACAATGCGACCACGCAGGAGATTCGGCTCGCGTCATTGAACGCCGTGGGACTCGCGTTGCCTACCTTCGGAGGCGCCCCCGACGATCAGAATGCCTCCTGCACACCGGGCGGAAGTTTGGCCGTCGCGAATACGCCGATCAATGTCGGTAGTGTTTCGGCGGGGTGGGAATATCTGGCGTCGGGTGATTTCGACGGCGACGGCGTGTTTGATATTTCGTGGCAGCGTGCCGATGGTGGCATCACGGTGTGGTTGATGGGTGCCAATGGACGCATTCGTTCGACACTCGCCAATGCCGGTACGACGCCCGCTGGATTCACCGCATTTCCGTTGCAGTAATTCCCGCTATTCAAACCCTAGCATCGACGGGTGTTTTCAGCCATTTTGGTAGGTTCGCGTTAAAGGAATTAAAGGGGTGGAATTAAAGGGGTCAGCGTCATTTATTTTGGTGTAGCATTGCTTCATGCCCCGCCGCCCGCGCATCCAACTCGACCGTGTACCGCTGCACATCGTGCAGCGTGGTCACAATCGCGAAGTCTGCTTCTTTGGTGAAGACGACTACAACTGCTACTTGCATTGGCTGGCCGAAGCGCTAGCGGATTCGGATTGCACGCTCCATGCCTACGCCTTGATGACCAACCATGTGCATCTGTTGGTCACGCCAAAGAAAGCGGCGCTGATTCCGCGCTTCATTATGTCGCTCGGTCGCCGCTATGTGCAGTACATCAATCGCACCCATGGCCGCACCGGCACGCTGTGGGATAGCCGCTACAAGTCGTCGGTGATCCACGCAGACAGTTATCTACTGACCTGCATGCGCTACATCGAGCTGAACCCGGTGCGGGCTGGCATGGTGGACGCCCCGGCACACTATCGCTGGACGAGCTACCGACACAACGGGCTTGGTCAAGCCGATCGTTGCATCACCGCGCATCCGCTGTACGAATCATTGGGGCTGACGGCAAAGGCGCGTCAAGTGGCCTACCGAGCCCTGTTCCGCAGCGAACTGGATACCGCAGCCATTGATGACATTCGGCTTGCATTCAATCAGAATCAACCGTTGGGCAATTCACGCTTCTACGCGCAAATTGAGCGTAAGCTTGGCGAGAGACGTGAGGCGCGGCTCAGAGGTCGGCCGCTGCTGATCGAAGCGGCTGATGTGCCAGTGCTGCGTGGGAAAGGAAAGTTGATTTGATGTCTGAACATAATGACGCTGACCCTCATGTCACTCTGTTAAGGAAAAAACGAGATGAATCAGCCGCTTGGAATGCACCAACTAGCGTCTTGGCGCGTGGCCGAAGTCGAATTGGATTCTCACCCCCAAACAACTCGAGAATTTGCCCAACGACTCAATGCCCCATACCGCGCGTCACACATGGGCACCTCTAAAAATTCACTGAAGCCGCGCTGGCGGCGTTGCAAAGCCGCTCAAAATGCTCATGTACTACGTGTACACGGCGCTTTTTCGCGACTTTGCGCCTTGCCATCATCGGCTTGATTGAATTTTTAGAGGTGCCCTCAATGCGCCATACCGCGCGTCACACATCTGATTTCTATAGAGTTTTTTCTTAACTGAGTGACATGAGCGTATGACTGCCAAAATGTTGCTCGGCTCGGTAATGGGAGATGTTGAAGCTCTGACGTTGACCGATGCCGACCGAGTGCGACTGATGCATCCATTGATGGGCGGCGTCATTTTATTTGCGCGTAACTACGACAATCCGCCGCAATTGCGCGCGCTGACGGCATCGATTCGCCAACTGCGGTCGCCGCATCTGACGATCGTTGTCGATCACGAAGGCGGTCGCGTACAACGTTTTCGTGATGGCTTTACGCGCATTCCGCCGATGCGCTCGCTCGGGGTGCGCTGGTCGACAAATCGACAAGCCGCAATTGAGGCAGCGCGCGCGGTCGGCGTGGTGATTGGCACCGAGTTGGTGGCACATGGGCTCGATTTTTCGTTCGCACCGGTGCTTGACCTTGATTGGGGCGAATCCACCGTGATTGGCGAGCGCGCCTTTGGCCGTGACCCGCACACGGTAGCCGCACTTGCCGGTGCATTGATAGGCGGATTGCGCGAGGTCGGTGTGGCATCGTGCGCCAAACACTTTCCCGGTCACGGTTTTGTACGCGCTGATTCGCATCACGAAATACCGCGCGACCAACGCAGTTTCGAGGCGATTGCCGCCGACGACATGCTGCCGTTCAAATTACTCGCCGACAAGTTTGATTCGGTGATGCCGGCGCACATTATTTTTGAGCAGGTTGATGCCATGCCGGCGGGCTTCTCCGCCCATTGGCTAAGAACAGTACTGCGTGAACGGCTGGGCTTTCAAGGCGTGATCTTTTCCGATGACCTGACCATGGAAGGCGCGTCCGTGGTCGGTGGCGATACCGCGCGCGGCATGGCGGCGCTCAATGCTGGCTGCGACGTGGTGCTGCTGTGCAATGATCAGGTGCGCGGCGCTGCCTTACTCGCGGGGTTGGTCGAACACGGCGTCACCGCGACTGCAGCAGGGTCAGCGCATTTGCTGCGTATGCACGCGACCAAGGGCGTGAGTTTGACCGACGCCAACTACCATGTCGCCCGCGCGGCGGTCGTGGCGCTGGGCGCTGGCTGATCGTCCATGCGAACCTGAGCGCACAACAACGGGCGAGCTGCGCGATGCGTTGCGACATTTTTTGCTGCGTCGTCGATAATTTCGGCGATATCGGCGTCAGTTGGCGATTCGCGCGCCAGTTGGCGGACGAATATGGCTGGCGAATGCGTTTGGTGGTCGACGATTTGGCCAGTTTCCAACGCATCGCACCCGAGATTCAGACGGACAAACACAAGCAATGGTGCGGTGTTACAGAGGTTTTGCACTGGAACGGCGCGCCAATACTGGAGTTTGCCGATGTTGTCATTGAAGCGTTCGGCTGCGAGTTGCCCGCATCCTACGTCGCGCAAATGGCAGCGCAAGCGCCGCCGCCGGTGTGGCTGAATCTCGAATACCTGAGCGCCGAGCCATGGGTGGCGGCGCATCATTTGTTGCCTTCGCCGCACCCGCAGTTACCGATCACCAAGCGCTTCTTTTTCCCAGGCGTCGTGCCTGGTACGGGCGGCTTGCTTCGGGAGAAAACCGTCGCGCTGCCTTCAGCAGCAGCAAATACAGGCCGAAAGATATTCATGTTCGGTTATGACTTACCGGCGAGCGTGATGCTGGCCGATGCAATCGACGCTGCATCCGGCACGGCGTCGATTACCGTGCCTGAAGGCGCGTTGGCGACGCGGTTGGTGGGTCGCAGACTCGGCAAGCTTGTTGTCGCGCCGATGGTTCCGCAGACGGCATTCGATCAAATGCTCGCCGAACATGACGTGCTGTTCGTGCGTGGCGAGGACTCACTGGTGCGGGCACTCTGGTCCGCTAAGCCGCTGGTCTGGCAAATTTACCCACAGTCTGCTGGGGCGCATTGGCAAAAACTCGAGGCGTTTCTTGGCTGGTATCAGACCGACCTCGGCGCGGCTGCCGCGCAGGCGCAGACGCGCCTTTGGCGTCTGCACAACGGAGCCAGTGCGCCACCGGGCACCAGCGCGGCGTCCGCGGTGGCAGAAGCGTGGCGGGGCTATCGCGCCCACCTACCCGAAATTGCCGAGCATGCCTGGCAGCGGGCGGCGCAGCTCATGCAGCAGCCGGATCTGGCCGCGAATCTGGTCGCGCTGGTTGAAAAAACGCAAAAACTCCTTAAAATTTAAGGCTTTGCTGCATCATTGGCAGTGCAAGACAACTGCCGAGTGCCACCAGTAGGGCACCTCTAAAAATTCACTGAAGCCGCGCTGGCGGCGTTGCAAAGCCGCTCAAAATGCTCATGTACTACGTGTACACTGCGCTTTTTCGCGACTTTGCGCCTTGCCATCATCGGCTTGATTGAATTTTTAGAGGTGCCCAGTATTGCGACCAGTTTCTCTCAATCGCTTGTTTCTCACCCGCCCTTCCAAGGTAATCAAGGTAATACATGAAAATCGCACAAGAACTCCGCGCCGGTAACGTCATCATGATCGGCAAGGATCCCATGGTCGTTCTTAAGGCCGACTACAACAAATCCGGTCGCAACTCCGCCGTGGTCAAGTTGAAGTTAAAAAACCTGCTGTCCAATTCCGGCACCGAATCGGTGTACAAGGCCGACGACAAATTTGAAGTCGTGCAGCTCGAGAAAAAAGAGTGCACCTACTCGTATTTTTCCGATCCGATGTACGTGTTCATGGACGGCGAATACAACCAGTTTGAAATTGAATCCGAGAACATGGGTGACGCCCTGCAGTACCTCGACGACGGGCTGGTCGCCGAAGTCGTGTTCTACGAAGGCCGTGCTATTTCGCTCGAATTGCCGAACTCCATCGTGCGCGAAATCGACACCGACCCGGCAGTGCGCGGTGATACGTCAGGCAAAGTCATGAAGCCGGCGCGCATCAAGCCGACCAATCACGTGATTCACGTGCCGCTGTTCTGCGAGTCGGGTGACAAGATCGAAATCGACACGCGTACTAACGAGTACCGCCGTCGCGTCTAG
Source organism: Usitatibacteraceae bacterium (assembly GCA_038901675.1). GTDB lineage: Bacteria > Pseudomonadota > Gammaproteobacteria > Burkholderiales > Usitatibacteraceae > UKL13-2. The sequence continues at coordinate 23,042 of JBCKPM010000011.1, forward strand.
CGGTAAACCGACGCGCCGCGCCGAAATCAGCGCGTTTGCGCCATACTCAAAAGGCATGAAGTTTCGTACCTTTTTTGTTGCGGATCATGAACCCTCCCATCTTCACGACTGATTGCCGCGACTGCGAGCGCCTGGCGAGTTTTCTCGATCAGACGCGTGCGACCTATCCGGCCTATTTTTGCAAACCGGTGCCCGCGTTCGGTGTCGCCAAGCCGGCACTGTTCGTGGTCGGGCTGGCACCGGGCATGCACGGTGCCAACCGCACGGGACGCCCGTTTACCGGCGACACGGCTGGCGCATTGCTCTACCGCACCTTGCACGCATTCGGCTTTGCCACGCAGCCGACCACGGTTCACCCGGATGGCGTGGCTGACACACGCTTGAAACTCATCAATTGCCGCATATCCAACGCAGTGAAATGCCTGCCGCCACAAAATAAGCCTACGCCCGAGGAGATCCGCACCTGCAACCGCTACCTCGCACAAGAAATCGCCGCGCTGCCCGCGACCACCGCGATTTTGGCGCTAGGTAGCATCGCGCACGACGCGGTGCTGATGGCGGTGGGGCAGAAGAAAGCCAGCGCCAAGTTTGGTCACGGTGCTGAGCACGCGTTGTCAAATGGCACGCGGTTGTTCAATAGCTATCACTGTTCGCGCTACAACACCAATACGCGGCGCCTGACGGAAGCAACTTTTCACGATGTATTCCGCCAAATCGCGCAACATCTTGCATGAGCGAGAAGCCCACCACGGCGTTTGACCCCAAGTCGATTCTGAGTGAATTGCCGAATCTGCCTGGCGTGTATCGCATGAAAAACGCCACGGGTGAGGTGATTTACGTCGGCAAGGCGCGCGAACTCAAACAGCGCGTGTCGTCGTATTTTGTCAAACAGCACGCCAGCCCGCGCACCGCCTTGATGGTCGCGCAGATCGCGGGCATCGACACCACGGTCACTGGCAGCGAGTACGAAGCGCTGCTGCTGGAAAACAATCTCATCAAGTCGCTGAGTCCGCGCTACAACGTGCTGTTTCGCGATGACAAAACTTACCCGTACATCATGGTGACCGGCAGGGCGTTTCCGCAGATTCGCTTCTACCGTGGCCCGCATGTGAAACCGCATTGCTACTTCGGTCCGTTTCCATCATCGTTGGCGGTGCGTGACACGTTGAACCACTTGCAAAAAGTGTTTCGATTGCGAACTTGCGATGACACTGTGTTCGCGCACCGCTCGCGCCCGTGTTTGCAGCACCAGATTGGTCGTTGTTCAGCGCCGTGCGTTGGACTCATCAGTGACGCGGACTATGCGCGTGATATTGATAACGCGGTGATGTTTCTGGACGGCAAAGAGAATGATGTCGTCGCTGATATCAATCGCAAGATGGAAGCGGCATCAGCTTCAATGCAATATGAGCTGGCTGCGCGCTTTCGCGATCAGGTGCGTGTGCTGCAACAGATCCTGGCGAAGCAGTTTGTGGACACGACCTCAGAACGCGATGCGGACGTCATCGCCGTGGCCGAAGCCAGCGGCACTTGGTGCGTCAATCTAGCCATGGTGCGTGGAGGACGGCATCTCGGTGACAAACCATTTTTTCCAGCCAACGTGCAACACGCCGACAAATCCACCACGCTCGAAGCGTTTATCGCGCAGCACTATCTTGAACAGACGCCGCCCGCTTCGATCATCATCGATGCGGAACTCGGCATTGACGAGTGGCAGCAGTGGTTGTCGCAGCATGCAGGAAGGCAGGTGCGCATCGTCACGAGGCCGATTGGCGAGTCCCGCCAGTGGATGCTGATGGCGGCTAAAAATGCGCTTTATGCGATTGGCCAACGTTTGGCGGATCGCGCATCTCAGGAAGTCAAGCTTCGCAGCTTGAATCAAACATTAATCGGCGACAGCGAGGCCAGCATTTTGCGCATCGAATGCTTTGACGTATCGCACACCATGGGTGAAGCCACCGTGGCCTCGTGTGTGGTGTTTGATCAGGGGGCCATGCAGTCGAGTCAATACCGAATCTATAACATCACCGACATCACACTGGGCGACGACTATGCGGCGATGCGTGATGCGCTCACGCGCCGTTACAAGAAACTGGCCGAGCAGCCTGACGATAATTTGACGCCGCGCGCGCGACCGGACCTGATACTGATCGACGGCGGCAAAGGCCAGCTAACGGTCGCAGAAGAAGTAATGAGCGAATTGGGATTGGCAGACATTCTGCTCATCGGCGTGGCGAAGGGCGAGGCGCGTCGCCCAGGGCTCGAAACGTTAATCTTCAGTGTCCACAGCGCGCGCCCGCGCGAGGAATTGCATCTGGCAACGGACAACGTTGGCTTTCATTTGATCCAGCAAATTCGCGACGAGGCGCACCGCTTTGCCGTTACCGGACATCGGGCGCGACGCGGCAAAAAGCGCAACACTTCCAGCCTGGAAGCAGTGAAGGGCATCGGACCGAAACGGCGCAAGGCGCTGCTGCAAAAGTTTGGCGGCCTGCAAGGGGTGACATCGGCCAGCATCGAGGACTTGTCCAAGGTCGAAGGCATTTCACGCGAGCTCGCCGAAATCATCTACAACGAACTGCATTAGCCAAGCATAATGCCGCCATGCCGTTAAACGTCCCGATCATCTTGACTTGGCTACGCATCGCGGCCATTCCGCTGTTTGTCGCCGTGCTGTATTTCCCACATTGGGGATGGTTGACGACTGAGCAGGCGAATATCGCGGCGACCGTCATCTTCATCGCCGCCGCCGTGACCGACTGGTTCGACGGTTATCTCGCGCGTCGTCTTAATCAGACGTCCGCCTTTGGCGCATTCCTCGATCCGGTCGCGGACAAGTTGATGGTCGCGGCGGCACTGATCGTACTGGTTGAATTGGGCAGGACGGAAGCGATCATTGCGTTGATCATTGTTGGCCGTGAAATAACCATTTCGGCGCTGCGGGAATGGATGGCGCAGATCGGTCAATCGCACAGTGTCGCGGTGTCGATGATCGGCAAAATCAAGACCCTCGCGCAACTGGTGGCAATTCCGTTTTTGCTCTACGACGGCATGCTGTTCGGCATCATTGACTGCAAAATTGCCGGCAGCATTTTCATCTGGGTCGCCGCCGGCCTGACACTCTGGTCGATGGTGTATTACCTCGAGGCGGCGTTTCGAAATCGCAAGGGATAGCGCGCTAGCCTGCCTATTTCTCGGGGACGCGTTCGAGAGTGGGTCGCATATTGGTCAATGAGGCGTGTGATTTTTCGTTCGACTGACCAAACGTGTACCCCTACCTTCGGAAGCGATTTTGCTTGGTGGCCGGAACCGGAATGTCACGCGCTCGCTGATGGCGATCGCGCGATCCTTCAGCCCGACGGGCTTCAGGACCATTCGCTAACTTACGTTGCCGAATGTCCAAGGGCGTGCCACTGGCACGCCCTTAGTCAAACCGGAGTACCGGTTCTCATCCGATCCCGTCCAACGCAAATCGCCCGCTTGCGCAGGCGATTTTGCTTGGTGGCCGGGACCGGAATCGAACCGGTACGAGGGGATTAGCCTCGACGGATTTTAAGTCGAGGGAATAGAGAAATCCAGAACAATGCAGAATCAATTACAACATACGAATCATTGACTTAGCTATTGTAGGTTGTTCCTGCTTTTCCCTGCTTTATGCGCCTGAGTGTGCCAAAAATGTGCCGCGAAAACCGCTTAATCGGTTCACGACACCCCACCATCGGAATGCCTGATACACTGCATCCACATCGACTTCCCGCACCGGGGCAGTTCCGACACCCCACCATCGGAATGCCTGATACACTGGCCACGAACGCGTCGCCGTCCACATGCGGGTTCCGACACCCCACCATCGGAATGCCTGATACACTAGTTACTACAACAATTCATGCGCGCATCTGGGTTCCGACACCCCACCATCGGAATGCCTGATACACTTGAACTTAGACTTGATATGCAGCGATCTGGGTTCCGACACCCCACCATCGGAATGCCTGATACACTTGCGCGAGCGCCGCAGCTGTGCCCGCCGAGGGTTCCGACACCCCACCATCGGAATGCCTGATACACTATGAAATTCCGCAACGTGGTTGGCGTACCGGTTCCGACACCCCACCATCGGAATGCCTGATACACTCAAAGAGCGGACGGAGAAGATCCTCGGTCAGTTCCGACACCCCACCATCGGAATGCCTGATACACTCGTGCGTTTAACGTGGTGACGTCACCGCTTGTTCCGACACCCCACCATCGGAATGCCTGATACACTGCCGATCGCGTTGAGGTCTGCGGCTGGGACGTTCCGACACCCCACCATCGGAATGCCTGATACACTCATCCTGCCTACCGAGAAGCAATGCTAGTCGTTCCGACACCCCACCATCGGAATGCCTGATACACTTGGAATTTAACGCAGCACTTTGAACCGCCAGTTCCGACACCCCACCATCGGAATGCCTGATACACTCTGGGGACAGACGGGAACGCATACCTGATCGTTCCGACACCCCACCATCGGAATGCCTGATACACTCGCGTCGGCAACCTCTATGCCATGTCTTGTGTTCCGACACCCCACCATCGGAATGCCTGATACACTAGGTCGCGTGCAGTCGGTTGTTTTGATTGTGAAGTTGTTTTAGAAAAGCTCAACTTGCTCCGGCTGGTTGGGCTTTTTTCTTGTGGGCTTTGGACCAAGAAACTCACGGGTCATCGCGTATTGTTTATCCGTCACCAAAAAGAAAACCACTTGCGCACCTGCCGGGATGCCCAACCGGATACGCTGAACAGTAGCTTCGGCTACCGCCATCGTGGGAAAGTGGCGCACATACAGCGAGTATTGCAACTGGAAGAAATTCTCTTGCAGCAAGCTTTTTCGGAATAGGGTGTAATCGCGCCGTTCCTCGCGCTCCGTCATCGGGCAATCATAGACCGCGATGACCCACATTACACGCCATCCGTTGACGCCCATTTCTCATCTTCTTTTTCGGTAATCACCAACCCTTCGGGAAGCACCAGTTTCTTGCCCTTGCCATCAAGGATACGCACATAACTTGCGATGCTGGCATCTACCGCAGCATGTAGCCGCATGTCTTGCCCTGACATGCGCACGGGGCGTTCAACAAAACTGAGCAGGTAACGTTTTGCGCGGCTGTCGAACTTGGGTGCCTCGCCCCAAGTGTCTGCATCTTGCGCCAGATGCACATCCACCAGAAAACGGTAAGGCTCGATAAAGTCATCCGCCAGATTGAATGCGTTGCCCGCATTGCAATGCCCCACACCCAATGTACCGTTCAATCCTGCCGCCACCAATGACCGGGCAATCATCGCGCGCAACACGGCGTAGCCATAGTTCAGGCGGATGTTCAGCGGGTCTTCTGCGCCTTCCTTGCTGCGCCTGAAAGTTTCTGGAAACAAGTTTGTCCAGTAGTGACGAGCCCCTTGGCCTTCGGCGTTGCTTTGATCGGCATGTGCTACTTGCGTTGCAAGACGCTCTAACCGCAACGCGCCGTTGCGTTTCAATGCGCGTAAGGATGCCGCTTGCGTGGTGAGTTTTGCCGTGATGAGTTGTTGCCAGACCTCGCCGCGCTTTTCGCTGGCATCCAGTCTAATTTGTTGGCGCAATCTGCCCGCGTCCAGCCCCGTCGCGGCGAGTGGCATCTGCATGGCGCAGGGCATGTGTCGCGCATCGGTCACCAGCACCGCAGCCCCGGCTTCGGCCAGCGCGCGTAGCACGGCCACCGATACCGTTATGGTGTGGTGTTCGAGGCACAGTACCGCTATGTCATTCGGGGAAACAAAAGAAGGGGCAAAGCCGTCACGCTCGATTTTCAAACGCCCCGTGTCCATGCGCAGGTGAGCGGGATTTTCGATAACGAGAACGCGCTGGTCAGACATATCAGGTTAATGTGATTTGACTTAGATTTTTACCAGAAACCTTTAGCAATCCATCTTTAGCAGACATTTCTTTAACCGGCCTCGTCTCAGTGATGAGCGTTATAGACAATTGCCCCCCATTTGCTGCCTTGAAGCTACGAACCAAATACATCTGCTGGTTCTTACGGTTAAACACTGTATCCCCCTTGTAAACCCGCACCACACCTTGTTTGGCGGGCTGCTTCTTGTCGCGCATGGCATCCCGAATTTTCACTAATCGTGGCTCCTGTGAGCCATCGACCGTAAGCTCCAGATAAGCATAGCCACCATTAACTAGGTATTTTTGAAATGAACCAAGTTTTTTAGGGTTGCCTTGGCGGAGCACATCTATGCGGTTGGCGACTGCAATAGATTGTGCATCTTCGGCGTAGCCTTCAAAGCAGCGTACCTTGCCGATGGGCTTGCCATAGAGCGGATGCAGAATGGGCTGCGTCAGCGCGGCTCCAGCTTCCGATCCCTGTGCGGTGCGCGCGTCGAAGGTATCGGAAACAATGCGCCGAACATCATCGCTAATAATATTCGCGATGGCTTTACGCGCTGATTCCACACTGGTCTTGCCTTGGCTCTTGCCGAGATCGGCAACGGCTTGGCGCAAGGTCAAGCGCAGCCGGTCTTCACCTTCGCGTTGCGCGACACCATATGCCGTACCTTTGAATATCTCGGCATCCGGGTAACGATCCGGCTTGATGGCAATGCGGCATTCGCGCACGGCAGTCAGCGCGAAGTCCCTCACGTTGCGCAGTGGTGGCTCCAACACTTCGAGGCGCAACCGCGTTTCATTCCTCATGCGGCGTTCGCGCTCTTCTTGCGTTTCTCCATCACGCGGTTGCATTTTCTCGGCAGCGGCTTTGTATTTTCTCGCCATTTGCTGAAACAACCCGCGCGAGGTCAGCGCCAAGGTAATCGCATCTATCAGGTGATGGCGATGGTCGAGCCGCTTGTCTGAGCGGCGGTTGAAGTCAAAGCCGGGATTGGCTTCGCGGTCTGCGCGCAATACCGGATGGCCTTCGAGATATTTCTTGAGCTTGGCAAAATCTTCCGGCGCAATTGGCTTTTTTTCCTCATCCAGCACCGGCAGATTATTTTCGATACGCACCTCGGGGATGACCGTTTCCAACCCCCATTTGCGACGAGTCATGGCGGTGAGTTCACCACGCGAAACCGATACCTTATTGGGGCACAGGCATTCCAGCCATTGCAAAGCTTCTTTTGCAATCCACGAGGTTTGGTGAAACTGGCGGTCGGCGAACCCGTTGATAGATTCATCAGTCAATACCTCACGTTCAAAATCCTGTAGGCGCAACAGCTTGGCTTTGCGGAATTGTTTTTTCTTCTCGAAACGCTCCGCCGCTTTCTCAACGTAATCCCATCGTGGTGTGTTACCCCATGCTTCCCAAGGCGTGCGGTCGCCTTTCTCCTGATTGCAGGCATGGTGTGCCAGCACGATTTCCGAGCGTTTCATGCCGCTTTGTGTGAGTGACTTTGGAATGATGTGCTCATACTCAGTCGCACCAGAAAGAGCTTCGGGTAATCCGATTTTATTTTCGCAATAAGGACAGTGGGTGTCTTGCTCTTGCAGCAAAAGATAGCGGCGAATTCTGGATGGGGTTGGTACTCCACCAGATTTCCGAATTTCGCTCTCAGCATGTTTGCGCGCATTCTGTTGCTTAGTATTCTCGCTCTCGCGTTCATTGCGCCGCGTGATGCCGAGGCTCATTTCCCGCGCAAGCTCCACCACAATTTCTGATGGTGGCGCACCAAGCTCCGCAATCATCTTGTTCACTGTCCAGCGGATTTGCCGCAACGCGCCATCCACCACGGCGTTGCCGGTTGGGTTCGGCGCAGGCAATTTGTCCAGCCGCTTGACCTCACGATTGAACGATTGCGGGTAGCAGACGCGAACCGCCGCTTCTTCGTCAATGTGCGACATATCACCTTGCCAATCGCCCGGCCAGTTCGGTTCTTCCAGCCAATCGGCCAGCTTGTTCAGCGCCTTGACGGAATAGGAGGCGCGCCCACCGTCAAAATCCATCTTGTTCAGGCGGTCGAAATTTCCGTGCTCTTTGATTTGGTTGACGAAGACAACCAGTGGCTCACTGAATTTTCTCGGCGATTTATCGCGTTGCACAAAGCAGGTATACCATACAGGATCATCAAGCTGTTCCGGCGAGCCCAGTTCCGCCAAGAAATTGATGACGGCAATTTGAGTTTTTTCATCCAGCGCCCGGAACGCATTCTCCAAGTTCGTAGCGCGCTCTGGGTGGTGCTTCTGGCTGTGCTTGTCCAGCTTGCGTAGTGCGGCGAGCGTGCTGTTGCCGAGCAATTCTTCGCGGCTGGCGCGGTCGAGATTCAATCCTTTTCCTTGCGGTTTTGGATACCCGGCTTTTTCCAGCACTTCATAAATTTTCTCGAATTTCACCTTGTCGTTGTGATCGAGCAAATCTCGGATAACAGCCTTTTGTTTGGGGGAAAGTGGTTCAGAGCGTTTACCCACACCCCAGCGTAAATCCGCCAGCGTTTTTTCAATGCGGAAACGCTGAAAGGCCATTTGCGCACGGGGGGCGCGCGGCAAGGTTGGCTCTAGCCCGCATTGGGCAACCAGAGCGGCAGCCGATTTGAGCGGGCGTTGGTAAAACAGCGCTTCGTGAAAATGCTCGCGAATAGGCTTGCCGTCGTGCATGCCGCTGAGAATGTCGTGGAAGCTGGATTGGATTCGCCAGATGGTGTCGAACTCATTTTCAACCATCTTGCGCAATGCGTAGAGATTCTTGGGCGCATTAGCATTGTCTGCCTCGGTCTTATCCTTTTTTCCTTTAGGCTCTTCGCTAACTTCTTTGACTTTGAGCTTAGTGGGCAAGCCATTGTCCAGCCGATGCAACAGATATTGCCCAAGCGTGATTCCTGTATCGTTTTCATCCTTGAGGATAATGCCGCGTTCTGCGGCCAGTGCTTTCATGGCGTGATCGAGTGCGCTGGAACCTTCCGCGACTTCGCCTTTTTTCTTGGCCTTGAATTCGCCTTTGTAGCCCCGCCGCTTGGATAGCCGCAGGAAAATCCGCAACAGGTCAGCTAACTCCACGCGCTGGGTGGCGGCTTCGGCACGCAAGCGGGGCAGGTGGTTTCCATCGTCGGGCAAAATTTCTTTGCGCTCCAAGCCAAGCAAGCCGGACAGATGCGCAATGTGACGCAGGCGGGAAGCGCGCCGGTCAAGCTGGCGGCGCTGAATCCGCGCCCTGCGGCGTCCCGCCTTCTTTGATACCAGCCCGCCTTGACCCGGTTCCAGTGGCTCATTAAAGATACGCACCAGATGCCAGGCCAGATTGACTGGCTCGTTCGCATCATTCAATTCAACGGCTGCCGCGCCTACCGAAGCCGTCCCTACGTCCAGTCCCAAGCGATACTTGACCAACATAGCAGTAGCTTGCTCCTCTGTGTTTTTTTCTGTAAGATAAAAAACGTATCAGGTATTCCGATGGTGGGGACTGTCGGCAACAAGGGCTTTAAAGCCCACCGATACGAAACGGGCACTTCGGTGCCCGTTTCCTTTTGTGCGACTGGAAATAAA
>JBCKPM010000012.1:0-32391 GCA_038901675.1 Usitatibacteraceae bacterium
GAGCTATCGCGCCGCCATTTGCGGCAGCGACACCATTCCGGGACGTGACAGTGCCGTACTGAAGCCCGAGGCGGACGCAGTGCGCATTCGCGCATTTTTCGTCGACCCCGCTGCCGCACGTCAGGGTTTGGCGACGCGATTGTTGGCGCACTGTGAAGCTGACGCGGCGCGACGCGGGTTTCGCCGCCTTGCGCTACTCGCCACGCTGCCTGGCGTCCGGTTTTATCAGGCGCGCAGCTTTGTGCCGGCTCCTCCCATCGAACAGTCAGTTACCGCTGACGTGGCCATGCAATTCGTGCCAATGCACAAAACGCTTTCCGTGCCTGCGGGCGCTTAGAATCAGGACATGAAATCCAACCACTTCGACGCCATCGTCGTCGGCGCCGGAGCGGCAGGCATGATGTGCGCCAGCGTCGTCGGCCAGCCCGGTACACGCGTGCTGCTGATCGAGCACTATCACAAGCTCGGCGAAAAAATTCGCATCTCCGGCGGCGGGCGCTGCAATTTCACCAACATACACACGGCACCCGAGCACTTCTTGTCGCAGAACCCGCACTTTTGCCGCTCGGCACTCGCCCGCTATACACCGGCCGATTTCATCAAGCTGGTCGGCGCGCACGGCATTGCGTATCACGAGAAAACACTGGGGCAACTGTTCTGCGACGACAGCGCAACGCAGATAATTCAGATGCTCAAAATCGAATGTGATCGCGGTCACGTTGAGTGGCGCATGCCGGCGCAAGTAACGTCCGTTGCAACGCAGGGCGATGGCTATGCAGTGCATTTGGGCGACGAATCATTGACGTGCAAGCGCTTGGTCGTCGCGACCGGCGGCCTGTCGATACCTAAGATCGGCGCAACACCGTTCGGCTACCGACTGGCCGAGCAGTTCGGACTTAACATCATTCCACCGAAACCGGCGCTAGTGCCACTCGCGTTCGAGCCCGACACGCTTGCAAAATTTGGCGACTTGTCGGGCATTTCGCTCGACGCGCAGGTTTCGTGTGGAGCGGGGGAATTTCGCGAAGCACTACTGCTCACGCATCGCGGGTTATCCGGTCCGGCAATTCTGCAGGTTTCATCGTACTGGCAAAACGGGTCAGCCAAGTTGCCGATCCACGTCAACGTCTTGCCGGACGCGGCCGACGTGGCGGTACTACAGAGCAAGCGTGGCTCGAAAATGCGGTTTCACAATCTGCTGTCCGAGTTACTACCGCGACGCTTTGCCGAAAGCTGGTGCGGTGCATTCGGCATCGACCAACCGGCCAACGAGTTCACCGACGCCGGTTTTGCCGACGCCATTCGTCAGTTGCAAGATTGGCAAGTCAAGCCATCGGGAACACTGGGCTACAACAAGGCTGAGGTCACCCTCGGCGGCGTCGATACGCGCGACTTGTCGTCGAAGACCATGGCCGCCGTGAATACGCCGAACCTCTATTTCATCGGTGAAGTCGTCGATGTCACGGGCCATCTCGGCGGCTTTAATTTTCAGTGGGCGTGGGCCTCCGGCCACGCGGCGGGCATCGCCATTGCCGAGAGCGGCAAATGAGTGTTACGCGTTGGGTGCTCGACACCAACGTCGTGATCGACTGGCTGATGTTCCATGACCCGTACCTGCAGCCGCTGCGTGAACGCGTCAATGATGGTCGCCTTGTGGTGCTGACCCACCAACCGGCGATATTGGAATTAGAACGTGTGCTCGCCTATCGTCAACTCAAACTTGACGCAGCGGCGCAGCAAGACATTTTCCAACGCTACCTGACGTTGACCCGTGAAGTCGCACTGCCCGCCGGTGCGAGTCTGAAAAATCTGATGCTGCCGAGCGATTTTCCGCGCTGCCGTGATCGCGACGATGAACACTTCATTGCGCTGGCGTTTCATCATCACGCCGACGCGCTGGTGTCGCGCGATGCGGCGGTGTTCGGCATGAAATCACGTGTTGCGAAATTTGGCCTGACGATACTGAATGTGCAACAAGCCATCCAGCACTTGAGCGCGCAAACTCCTTAAAGCGAGCGTACTTTCAGCCAAAAGTGCTTGAAACGGCGCTTCCTGTCTAGACTTTCGCCGGCGGGACACGGGCGAATTTCGCCACGCCCCACGCACCCCCAATCGCGCCGAGCAGCGACACGGCGATGCCGACAAACACCCAGCGCGGCTGGTGCGCGTCGAGCAGCAATCCGAACGCAATGGGTGCGAGCGCAAGTCCGACATCGAGACCCGAATAAACGATGCCGTACACGCGGCCGAAGGCACCCTCGCCCAGCGTTGCCTTCGTCGCGCTGCGCACCAGCAAGTCGCGCGATGGTCCAGCAATGCCGACGACGAATCCGAGTGCGGCCATGGTCGGCAGCACCAACCAGATGGGCAGCGGCAGCAGCGCGAGCGCGAACGCGATCAACGCGCCACTGCCAAACGCTAACGCAACGTAGGCCTCACAAGACTTGTCGGGTCTAGCCAGAAAGCCACCCAGCAGCAACCCACAGGCGCTGCCGAGCAGATAAATGGACAGCGCCGACGTTGCCGCGAGCAGCGAAAGATTGAACAGTTCTCGCAACAGCGACGGCGCGAAGTTTTGCAACGCGCCAAAGCCAAACGTGGCACAAAAGAAAAACGCAAATGCCACCCAGACCAGGGGCTGTCGCAGGATTTGCCGAAAACTCACGGTGGCCAGCATGGTGTTGCCCCGAGCCCCAACGACGGTGTTCAGTTCGTACTGCAATAGATGTCGCTTGCAGAACAGCAACAGGAGCGAGATCGCACCGACCGACGCCGCGACAACACCCGCGACACGCCAGCCGAAGGCCGTGGCCGCCGCGAGCATCAGAATCGGTGCCAGTGCCCAGCCGATGTTGCCGGCAATGCCGTGCACCGAGAACGCATGACCCAAACGCTGCGCAGAGACACGACGATTGATGAGCGCGAAATCGGCGGGATGAAAAATGCTATTGCCGCAGCCCGCCACAAAAGCGGCGAACATCAGCGCCTGAAAGTTGGGGGCGACCGCAACCAGCAATCCAGACAAACAGAGCAACGCAATGCCGGCGAACAACACGCGAACCGCGCCATAGCGATCAACCCAAATACCGGCGATGGCTTGTCCGACACTTGAAACGACAAAGAAAATCGTCATCAACGTGCCAACACTGGCGTAGCCAAGATTCCACTCCTGCATGAAGAATGGAAACAGCGGCGGAAGCATCAGGTGAAAAAAATGCGATGTGCCGTGTGCCAACCCGACCAGCGAAATGATGATCGCGTCAGCTTTCATGGTGGCCGTGCTTGACAAGGCGGGGACGACTGCAGACATCGGCGCGTAGAAGTGGTTGACTGCGTGAAAACCGCAATGACGCGGTGATTATAGGTGTAGACACGCAGCGCTTGAGGCGCGGCTGTCATGCACACAAGCCAAGCTTCGACCGCGCACGCTTTATAATCTGGGCGATGCGAATGCAGCAACCACTCGTCAAAAAACTGCAGCTCTGCGCGTTAATGGCATTGACGTGCCTGTCCGCCATGGGCAACGCCTCGACGATCAACAGCGCGTTGGATGGTGACGCTGCTGCAGTGCCGGCCGCCGCCCCTGATCTCGCCTCCCAACTCGTCATGCAAGCGCTCGGCTTGATCGGCACGCGCTATAAATCCGGCGGCAATTCACCAGAGATCGGGTTTGATTGCTCCGGATTTGTCCGGCATTTGTTCGGGTTAGCTGTCGGTCGCCCGCTGCCGCGCACGTCCGTCGAGATGAGTCGACTCGGCGAGAAAATTGCGCGCGGTCTACTCGAACCTGGCGATCTGGTGTTTTACAACACGCGCCAACGCGCGTTTTCACACGTCGGCATTTACATCGGCGAAGGGCGATTCATTCACGCGCCGTCAAAGGGCCGCGCAGTCGAAATCGTTGATCTGGGTGATCCTTACTGGGCGCGTCGCTTCAACGGCGCACGTAGGCTGTTGCCAACCATCATCGGACCAGCGCTACCCAGCACCTCTGCGACTGCGCCATAAACAAAAACGCCGCGTCTTAAACAACAATGCCGCGTCTTAAACAAAAACGCCGCGTCAACATGACGCGGCGTTTTTTGTCGCGAAAGGATTCTCTCCGCCGAGTGGTCGCGATTTACTCGCCAAACATACGTTGTTTTAATTCGCGTCGCTCTTGCGCTTCGATGGTCAGCGTGGCGGTGGGCCGCGCCAACAGACGCGGAATGCCGATCGGGTCACCCGTCTCTTCGCAAGAGCCGTACGAGCCGTCTTCGATGCGTATCAGCGCCGATTCCACTTTTTTCAACAGCTTGCGTTCGCGATCACGCGCACGTAGCTCGAGCGCATTCTCTTCTTCGAGCGTCGCACGATCAGCCGGGTCTGGAACAATCGACAACTCGCGCAGGTGTTCAGTCGTTTGACCAGCGTTTTCGCGCAATTGCGATTGGAGTTCTATCAGCCGCTGCTTGAAAAATGCGCGCTGCTCGCGAGACATGTATTGGTCTTTTGACTGCTTGAGGATCTCGGCCTCCGATAAATAGCCCTCGACGCCTTTGGTTTTCGGGTTAAACGGCAGGACGTTGGAGTACACCGCCTTTACCGTCATCGATTTGGGCAACGCGCGGATCGGCACTGGCACGGCTTTGATCGGAACCGGTGCTGCCGCGACCAGCGTCGGGCGCGCGGACTGCTTGCCCACTGGTGTTTTGGGTCGTTCTAGCGCTGCCGGGACTGACACCGGAGCCTTTGTCGATTTGAATTGCAGCTTGGCTGGCAGCTCTTTGGCAGGCGCGGCTTTGGGGGGCGGTTTGCTGGTTGCTTTTGACGCGACTTTGGCGACTGCTTTGGTCGCAGTCTTGGTGGCTGTTTTAGGCAATGCGGCTTTCGGGCGTGTGGATTTGACGAGTGCGGGTTTGGTCTTCTTAATCACTTTTGGCGGTGCTTTGGTAGGTTTCTTTGCCTTCGTCGCGGGCCGAGCTTTGGCGCGCTGGGTGGTCGCAACCGCTTTGCGGCCTTTGACGACGGCTTTGGGAGGCGCTTTTTTGGGCGACTTGCGGACTGACTTGGCGATTGCCTTGGTTTTGGCAACGGCTTTGGCTTTCTTGGTGGGGGTCTTGGCTCTCGGAGCGATCTTGCGCACGACTTTTTTCTTCACCACTTTGGTGGCCTTCGCTCGCTTGGTTGCTTTGCCGCCCGGCTTACGCTTGGTCGCCGTCTTGGCTTTTTTTGCAGTGGCCAACTTGATCTCCTCAGCAGGTGATTGCTCTGCTTTCGCCAGCACCCGTGGCGGGTAGCCATTTGTCGAAAACGCATAAGTCTACTGAATCTATAGGGCAAAAACAATGAATCATTGCCTTATTGCAATTCCTTGAAAAATAAGCGCTTTCCCTGACCTAACGGTGTTCGTCGCGGTACTCGTTGAATCGGCGGCAAACGCTGTGCTCGCGCGAACGCGACCCAGAGCGACCCGACGAAATCCCGCGCCAGTCCCTGCGCCCTTCGTCGGCGTGTCGGCCACAGATGTTAACGAGAATCATTCTTGTTAAACTGTGGAATGTCTTCCACGACCCATCCCCCATCCGCAGCCGGAAAACTTTCGACGGACGCGCCTTGGCGGCGCGCCGTTCGGCAACCGGGGCGGCTCATCGGTGCGACGTTGATTGCGACCGCGCTGTTGTTGCCGCTCGTGACGGTCATGCATAACGTGTTCACGCCCGACAGCGGTGCCTGGGCGCACATTCGCGACACAACGTTGGACGATATGCTGGCCAATTCGTTGCTGTTGCTCCTGCTGGTGGGCATCGCCGCGATCCTGCTCGGTGCCGGTGCGGCGTGGCTGACGGCGAAATATGACTGGCGCGGCCGCCGAACCTTCGAGTGGCTGCTGGTGCTGCCATTGGCGATGCCGGCCTACGTGATGGCGTTTGCCTACACTGATTTGCTGCAGTACTCGGGGTCGTTGCAGAGTGGATTGCGCGACGCGTTCGGCTGGCACAGCAAGAGCGATTATTGGTTCCCTGATATCCGCTCTATCGGCGGCGCAGCGGCAATTATGGGTTGCGCCCTCTACCCGTATGTATATCTGCTCGCACGGGTGGCTCTCCTGGAGCGATCCACCTCGCTGATCGACGCCGGCCGCAGTCTTGGCGATGGCCGTTTCGCGCTGCTATTTCGCGTCACCTTGCCGCTCGCGCGCCCGGCGCTGGCAGCAGGTGTCGCATTGGTGATGATGGAAACACTCGCCGACTACGGCACGGTGGCCTACTTCGGCATCAATACCTTCACCACCGGCATCTTCAACGCGTGGTTTGCGCAAGGCGATCGCGTCGCGGCGGCCAAACTCGCAACGCTTTTGCTCGCCTTCGTCGCGGTGGTACTTTTGCTCGAACGCTGGGCGCGACGCCGCTCACGATTCGCCGATACGCAGTCGCGTCACGCCATCCGCACCCGCCTCCACGGCGCGGCGGCGGTCGGCGCGTTCATCGGCTGCGTAATTCCGGTCGCCGTGGGATTTGTGTTGCCAGTCCTGCTGCTGATGCGATTGGCGCTGGGCGAATCGGGCAACGCACACTTGGCGTTTGATCGATTCAGCGACTTCCTGCTGCTCGCGTGGAACAGCTTTTCGCTTGCCGCGCTCACCGCTTGCATTGCCGTCGCGGTCGGTCTGACGCTCGCCTATTTCAATCGACGCTCACCTAGCATGGCCATGCGTGTGGCGAATCGCGCGGCAGGATTGGGCTACGCGATTCCGGGCACGGTGATCGCCGTCGGCGTGCTCATCCCTATCACTGCACTCGATCATCGACTCGCCGACACCATGAGTGCTTTGCTCGGGCGCGACACCGGGCTATTGCTCACGGGCGGCTTCAGTGTGCTGGTGTACGCCTACCTGATTCGATTTCTTGCAATCAGTTTGCAGACCTGTGAAGCCGGTTTTGCCAAAATTACACCAAGCATGGACAGCGCCGCGCGTTCGCTCGGGGCGAACAATCGCGAGGTAGTGCGCTTTGTGCACATCCCGCTGTTGCGCTCGAGTCTGATTACGGCGGGCCTGATGGTGTTCGTCGACGTCATCAAAGAACTACCTGCCACGCTGGTGATGCGGCCCTTCAATTTTGATACGCTCGCCGTGCGAACCTACGTACTGGCCAAAGATGAGCGCCTCGCCGAAGCGTCGGTCGCCGCGCTCGCCATCGTGCTGGTGGGATTGATTCCGGTGGTGTTTGCGTCGCGGGCGATTACGGCCGGGCAAGCGGTGAAGTCGGGCACCTAGTTGAGTCCCCGAATCGTCGCCAGCGGCGGCGCATTCACCGCCTTGCGTGTGCCCAGCAATCCGGCCAGCGCAATCATCACGCCACCGCCGACAATCCCGATCAATGGGATCCACCAGTTGATCACGTAGGGCACATTCAACACCCGCTCGGACAGCACCGCCGCCAGCGACATCGCACCCACGCTCGCGATCAATCCCGCCAGCAACCCAATGGCGAGAAACTCCGCGAGTTGCAACACCATCATTTGCCGGCGATTGGCACCCAGTGTGCGCATCACGGCAGCATCGAATACGCGCTCATCTTGCGTCGTTGCAATCGCGGCGTAGAGCACGACAATGCCTGCGGCGAGCGCGAACATGAAGACGTACGAGACCGCGTTGGCGACTTGATCGGTAATCACCCGCACTTGGTTCATGATTGCAGTCAGATCAATCACTGACAAATTCGGAAACTGCCGAATCAATTCGTTGACCACCATTTCTTCGCCCGACGCCAAGTGAAAGCTGGTGATGTAGCTGGCCGGATAGCTGTCGAGTACGCCGCGATTGGCGATGACGAAAAAATTGGCTTTGAACGAATCCCACTCGACTTTTCGCAGGCTCGTGACCTTCGCCGTGAAGCGTGCCCCGGCCACGTCATATGTGAGTATGTCACCGAGCTTGATATTGAGCGTCTTTGCGATGCCCTCTTCCACCGAAAACTGCGGTGCCGAATCGTCCGCCAACCAAAATTTCCCGGCAACGATTTTGTTATCGAATTGCAGCGTGTCGGCCCACGACAAATTGAACTCACGCTCAGCGAGCCGTTTGGCGCGTTCATCCTTATAGCCGCGTTGCGCGACCGGAACGTCGGACACCGCGATCAGTCGTCCGCGGATCATCGGATACAAGTCCGGTGTCTTCATATTGCGCTCGGCAAAGTAAGCGCGAACCTTTGCCAACTGGTCGTCCTGAATATTGACCACAAACCGGTTCGGCGTGTCGGCGCGGATTGAGCCCTGCCAGCGCGCAATGAGGTCAGTGCGCACCAGTGTCAGAAGCAGCATCGCCATGATGCCCAGCCCGAGCGCGACAATCTGTACCAGGCTCGCACCGGCGCGGCGTTTCATATTGGCGACACCGTAGCGCCACGACCCACTCACCGCACCACGCAAGCTGGCCGCAAATTGAATCAACGCCCAGCCGGCAAGTGCGGCGACGCCGAGGGCGACCACAAATCCACCCACGGCAATAGCGCCCAACTTGATGTCACCGGCGCGCCAGACAATCAGCGCCGCGAGCGTCGCAAAACCGAGTATGTAGGCGATCGTCGCGGTACCGTCAAACGGATCGAGTTCGCGGCGCAACACGCGCAGCGTGGGTACACGTCGCAATGCCAGTAATGGTGGAAGCGTAAAACCGAGCAACAGCACCATGCCGATGGCCAACCCCTGCAGTACCGGCAGCCATGTCGGCATTGGCAGTCTGACCGTAAATATCCCGGATAACATGCTCGCCAAGCCCTCCTGCGCGACATAGCCGATCACGGTCCCGACCACGCAGGCGCCTAAGCCGAGCATCATGAGCTGCCAAAAATAGAGCATGAAAATGTCCGCTTGGCTCGCACCAAGGCAACGCATCATCGCCGCGCCATCAAGTTGGCGTCGCGAAAAACGACGTGCGGCAAGCGCCACGGCCACCGACGCAAGAATGACCGATAACAATGCGGCGAGACCCAGGAATCGCTGTGCCCGATCGAGGGCGACACGAACTTCGGAGCGCGCGTCGCGCACGGTCTCCAGTCGCTCGCCGCGTTTGAGCGTGCCTCTGAATTCGGCGGCAAACTGATCCACCGTCGACTTGTCACCAGCAACCAGCAACGCATAATTGACGCGGCTGCCGACCTGCAACAGTTGCGTGGCTGCAAGGTCTTTCATGTTTAGCATCACACGCGGCGCGATACCGAAGTAGTCGAGCACGCTATCGGGCTCCTTGGTGAGCACTTTGGTCACCGTCAGCTGCGTTGCGCCGACTCGCAACCGATCACCGATCGAAACATTGATGCGCGTCAGCAATACACTCGGCAGCCAAACCGTACCGGACTCCGGGACGTCACTCGCGGCGCGATCCGGCGCACCCGGTGCGTCGGCGATACGTAGCTTGCCGCGCAACGGGAATCCCTCAGTGACCGCCTTGATCTCGGCCAAGTTGACGCCCTGCCCGCGCGTCGTGTCACCCGACACCATGCTCGGAAACGTTGCGGTGTGCGCCGTGACGAGTCTAAGACGCGCCGCCGCTTCAACAAATCGCGCATCAATGGGCTGGTCCGATCGCACGACCGCGTCGGCCGCGATCAATTCATTGGCCTGCTGGTTAAGCGCGGCTTGCACGCGATCGGCAAAAAACGCCACCGTCGTCACGCTCGCGACCGCAATCAACAGCGCGACCATCAACACCTGCGCCTCGGCCGCGCTGGCGTTACGGCGCAGCAACCTTAGCGCGAGCCGGAGTGTTTGCATCGCAACGCACGGCGAGGAGTCTCAATGGATGAACACCAGCACTGGCGCGCTTTTCCAGCCAAAAATGCCTGAAAACGCCCGCCGATTGGCGCATTTGAATTATTTTGTTCGACCATGACCCTACATCGCCATCGCATGTTGATGCTCTTCATCGGTCACCACACCGGCGTCGATGCTCAGGCGGCGCGCGCAACGCGACGCGATGCCGAGGTCGTGGGTCACGACAATGAGCGTGGTGCCGCGTTCGCGGTTGAGTTCGAACAACAAATCGATCATGGTGCGCCCAGTCTTGGCGTCCAAATTGCCGGTCGGCTCATCCGCAAACAGCAGTTTCGGCTCGGTGACAAACGCGCGCGCAATCGCGACGCGCTGCTGCTCGCCGCCGGAAAGTTGTTTCGGATAGTGTTTGACGCGCGCGGCGAGCCCCACCCGGTCGAGAATGGACAAGGCACGCGCCCGGGCGTCGGTGACGCCGGCAAGTTCGAGTGGCAGCATCACATTCTCGAGTGCGGACAATGATGGCAACAACTGGAACGACTGAAACACAAAACCCACCAGACGACCCCGCAATTTGGCCCGCCCGTCTTCGTCGAGCGCAAACAAATCCTCGCCGTTAATCGCGATTTGGCCCTCGCTCGGCGTGTCGAGCCCCGCCATCAATCCCAACAACGTAGACTTGCCAGAGCCCGATGCGCCGACCACTGCGACCGCTTCGCCGCGCAGCACCGTAAAATTGGCATCACTGACAATGGTCAACTCACCATCCGTCGTGGTCACACGTTTGGAAATCTGGTGCACACGAATGATTTCATCAATCAACGCCCCCGCTTGACCAACGTCGTTGCCCGAAACACCCCGCGCCGACAGCGTTGCGGCAGCGGTCGGCGGTGCGTTGAACTCGGAGACCGGTGGCGCACTCGAAATCGACGTTGACACATTCATGAAGTGACTCGGGAAGTTGGCAGTGTGGAAATTATTGGGGCAACCGCCCCGGTTTGACAGTCTTACATGACGGGTGGACGAATACTTGGAACCAACAGCCGATTTATCGCATATTTCCGTTGCTGTGCCATCGTGCGCCACTCGCCAGCGCGGCGCGTGGGCAACGATTGCGCTGACCACCATTTCGGGCGTTGTAGTGACCGCGTTCGTCCTGTTCGCGCTTCCGGCGTTGGCCGACCGCCCCCAGGCTGCACGGCACACCGTGATGGTGTTCGGCGATAGCTTGTCGTCCGCATATGGGCTCAAGCCGGACGAAGGATGGGTCGCGCTGATGGCGAATCGCTTATCGGCGCGCGGCGTCGCGGTGATCAATGCCAGCATCTCTGGGGAGACCACCAGCGGCGGCTTGCGGCGTATCAAGGGCGATATCGAACGCAACAAACCGACGCTGGTGGTGGTCGCACTCGGTGCCAACGACGGGCTGCGCGGACTGCCGGTCGCCGAGACACAGCGCAACCTGGCCGGCATGCTGGACGTGATCAAACACAGTGGCGCACGCGCCGTGGTGGTTGGCATCCAGATTCCGCCCAACTTTGGCATCGAATATGCCGGCAATTTCAAGAACCTCTATGTTGTGCTCGCCGCCGAACGCCGCCTGCCTTTGGTGCCGTTCCTGCTCAATGGCATTGCGGAGAACTTCGACAATTTTTTGCCCGACCGTTTGCATCCTAGTGCGGAAGCGCAGCCGCGCATTTTGCAGAATGTACTGCCAGTGATTGAGCGCGCGCTTCTGGTCACCCCAGCGGGCGCGACCGCCCGTGAAACGCCACGACCATGACCGACGTTGCGGTAACGCTGCTCGCCGCCCGACACCAGCCACGCTCGGGATCCGTCGCACTGCCGTTGTCCCTCGGCGAACTGCAAGCCTACAGCACCATCATCGACACACGCAGCCCGGCAGAGTGGCAACTTGATCACCTTCCCGGTGCACTATCCTACCCGGTGCTCAATGATGACGAGCGCGCCAGCGTCGGTACTTTGTACAAGCAGTCCTCTGGATTTGAAGCCAAGAAAGTCGGCGCGGCACTCGTGGCGCGCAATATCGCCGCGCACCTCGACGTGGCGTTTCGCGACAAACCGAAGAACTGGCGACCGCTGGTCTACTGCTGGCGCGGCGGCACGCGCTCTGCCGCGTTCACGCATATCCTGCGCCAGATCGGCTGGGATGCGGTGCAGTTGCAAGGCGGCTACAAGCGTTGGCGAGCACAGGTCGTGCAAGATCTGTTGCGCATGCCGACGGCGTTCGCGTTTGTCGCCATTTGTGGGCGCACCGGCTCGGGCAAGAGTCGATTGCTCGACGCCCTCGCCGGACTCGACGCTCAGGTACTGGATCTGGAGGCGTTGGCGGCGCACAAAGGCTCGGTGCTGGGCGATTTGCCGGATCAGCCGCAGCCGAGTCAGAAAATGTTCGATTCGACTATCTGGGCGACGCTGTCGCGGTTTGATCCTAGCCAACCCGTATTCGTCGAGGCCGAGAGTAAAAAAATCGGCAGTCTGCGCGTGCCCGATGCGCTCATCGCCCGCATGTGGCAAGGCCGTTGTGTCGAACTCGTTACCCCGAAGTCGCTGCGCGTGCCGTTGCTGACCGAAGAATACGTTCATCTGATCAATGATCCGGCGCTGCTGACGTCCAAACTAGACTGCCTCAGCGAGCTGCACAGTGCGCAGCGCATCGCGCATTGGCAACTGCTGGTCACGACGGGCGCATGGGAAGATCTAGTAGCCGAATTGCTCGATTCCCACTATGACCCTGCCTACGACCGCTCGATGTTTCGCAACTACATGCACATCGGCGACGCCATTGGTGTTCCGCTATGCGATATAACGTCCGCGGGGTTTCACCTAGCTGCGCGCGAAGTGTTGACGCGCTGCGCGGCCGCAAACTAGCTTCTCCAATCGAACTCCAGGCATATTCAGCTAAACTGCCGCGGTGCATCAGGCGCGTCAACATAGTGCGACGAGTTCACCGATTCGCGCCCGTCAAAGTCAATCAACAAGAAATCTGTCAAGGAACTGCTGAATGAACATTGACCGACCCCAAAGGATCGGCAAGTACGAAGTGTTGGGAGAACTCGGTCGCGGCGCGACCGCCGTCGTGTATCTGGCCGACGACACCTTCAACAACCGCAAAGTCGCCATCAAGGTGCAGGTCAAGGACGAATCAGCAGGTCCGGAAGAAGCGCGTCGGTTTGAAAAATTGTCCTGTCACGGTTTTTTAGAACTGTCCGGTTTTTAAGCACGTCAATTGTCCGCTTTTGTTGATGTGTCAGGGGCGGTTCAGCGGGTTTACTGAACACTGCTTTCTGACACCTTGGCTGCGAAGCGGAATTACGCAGCCTTTTTGGTTGCGGGTTTGGTTTGTTTGCCGAGTGCGTTATAGCTTGCGAGCTTTTGCGGCTCATGGAACACAGCGAGACTGCGGTCGGCATAACGCAGTACCCGCACCCGGGCTTTGACATAGTGACAGCGGTGCTGGTCAGCGGGGATCTGCAATTGCAGCCCCTCGAACTGCACACAGTTGTCGTTGCCCACCGTCCGTTCGTGCTGCTCGCACAGAATGTCGTCAAGGCGGGTGCCAATCCATGGCACAAAGGCTGAACCGGGTTCTTTTGCAAGATGCCCGAACGCCTTGTTGAAACGTGGCCGGTAGAATTTGTTCAGATAGCGGTTGGCCGCCTCCATGGTGGTGATGCCAGCCTTAGCCAACTCCTGCGGTAGTCGTCCTTGGTGGGTCTGGAAGGCACGCTCAGAGCGTCCGCGCGCCTCGGGCGAGTAGGCGAATCATGTCGATGCCCAACTGCTTGAGTGCGCGCCAAATTGGGTAAGGTTGACCTTGTTGACCTTACCGCCCTCCTCGGGCGTGTGCCAGTAGTGGCTCCCCCGGTCACTGTAAAAGCTGCTGAACAGGCGCCGCGCGCCGGATCACCTCCTCTACCCCCTGTAAGCTGCTCCAGGTGCCTTCTTTGCTCAACGAAGAACATCGAGTAGTGCTCATTGGTGGCGTCATCCATCGTCACCACCAGATCCCACGACTGATCAGGGATCCACGCGTGCGTGCTGGCATCCTGATGGATCATCATCCCTGGCAGCGGCGACGGTGCGCGGCGTTTACGGTGTACACCGCGCGGCCTCAAGAGCCTGACCAGTTCAGCGGCTTGCAAGGACTTCCTGACCCACGAGTCGCTGAGGGGATCAAAGTCACGCAGATACCAACTGTGGAAGTGGCGCATGTTCCAGCCGGTGTAGTCCTTCCGGTATAAGTCCACCAGCGCCAACACCTCGTCCACCGGGGCGCACCGGTTAGACACCTGCTCCAGTCGCTGATCAATGAGCCCTTGAACGCCGTCGGCCTCGAAGCGTGCCATGGTGCGCCGAAAGCTGCCGATCACACATGCCCAGAATCTGGGCTGCCCGCGCTTGTGTGAGCCGACCGGCCTGCCATCCTTCGTATGTCTGTTCGAATCTCATCTTGCGTATCTCCTGTAACAACGCTGTCCGTCCCATCGGCCACCTCCTAGTGGTGACATGTTGGAACCGGACAACTCGCGTGCTACAAAACCGGACAGATGATGAAACCGTAACAGTTTGAAAAATTGTTCTTGAACGAAGCAGCGATGGTCGGCAAGATGTCGCACCCGAATATCGTCGGCGTTTACGACGCTGTCGTTGAAGGCGACCAGCAGTACATCGTCATGGAATACGTCGGCGGCGGCAGTCTCAAGAAGTTCTGCAACGAAACCAACTTGTTGCCGGTGCGCCAGGCAGTACTGGTCATTTTCAAAGCTTGTCGCGCGCTCGACTACGCGTTCCAGAACGGCGTGATTCACCGCGACATCAAGCCCGCCAACATCCTGCTGTCGGACCGCGACGAGATCAAGATTTCCGATTTCGGCACCGCACAAATATCGCAGTCGGCGCATACACAAATCGACGGCTTCGTTGGCTCGCCGGCCTACATGGCACCGGAACAGATTAACGAGGAGCCGCCTTCGGTGCAGACCGACATCTACTCGCTCGGCGTGTCCATGTATGAGTTGCTCACGGGACGCTTGCCGTTTCAAGCCGCCAATTCGGTGTCGATGATCAACAAGATTCTGAACGAAGATCCAACGCCGATTCGCGCCATTCGGCCGGATTTGCCGGACGAGATTGTTCACATCGTCGAAACCGCGATGGCCAAGGATCCGGCCAAACGCTATCCGGCGTGGTATGCGATGGCACGTGACTTGGCGGATACGTTTCCGCAGCTCGAAAAATACTCATTCGAGATTTCGTCGGCGGAAAAATTCAACGCGCTCCGAAAGCTGGTTTTTTCAAGGACTTTCGCGATTCCGAATTGTGGGAAGTGTTGCGCGGTGCCATGTGGGAAAACCACGCCCGCGAAAAGGGTTTGCTGCTCGAAGGTGACGTAGGTCAGGCGTTTTTCATTATTGTGGCCGGCCAGGTCAAAGTGATGAAGGATGGCAAGCTGCTCAATGTGCTCAAAGAAGGCGACTGTTTCGGCGAGATGGCGTACCTCTCCGGTAGCAAAGCCAAGCGCACCGCGTCCATCAGCGCCATATCAGAAGTGCAACTGCTCAAGATTCAGGACGTCCAGTTAGAGCAACTTTCCGAGGCGTGCCAGTTGCGCTTCAACCGAGTATTCCTCCGCACCTTACTGGATCGTCTGGCGTGGACCAGCGAAGTACTGGCGCAGGTCAAGCACTAGCCCATCCGTTTCATGAGCTGAATATCAGACACACGGCCTCGGCGGCGATACCTTCGCCGCGACCGGCAAAACCTAATTTTTCGGTGGTCGTGGCTTTGACGTTGACGGCATTCACGTCCAGCTTGGTGTCGCTCGCAATATTGATCACCATCGCCGCAATATGCGGCGCGAGCCGCGGTGCCTCTGCAATCACCGTCGCATCGATGTTGCCGATGACGTAGCCGCGCTCGTGCAGCAATGACGTCACGTGCCGCAGCAACGCGCGGCTGTCTATGCCTGCATAGCGCGGATCAGTGTCCGGGAAATGCCGCCCGATGTCGCCTAGTGCTGCCGCGCCCAGCAGCGCATCGCAAATTGCATGAAGCAGCACATCGGCATCTGAATGGCCGAGTAGGCCGCGCTCAAACGGGATATCGACGCCACCAAGGATGCACTTTCGGCCAGCCACCAATTGATGCACGTCGAATCCATGTCCTACCCGGAATCGTGTCATTCTCGCGTCCTTCATTTCACGTTTCATGAGCCATCAAATAGTTCTGCGCAAGCAGCAAGTCCGTTTCGTAGGTGATCTTCAGATTGGTACTGTCCCCGACGATGAGCTTCGGATGATGACCGAGCGATTCCATCGCCTGGGCTTCGTCGGTCGCCGTCGGCATTGCGGCCAGCGCCTCGGCAAGTACCGCGAGGCGGAACATCTGCGGCGTTTGCGCGCGCCACAGGTAGTCACGATCAATGGTCGCAACGACCTTTTGACTGGAATCGCCGCGCTTTAGTGTATCGGCCACTGGTAGCGCCAGCAATCCGCCAATCGGATCATCAACTAACTGGTCGAGAAACTGCTCGATCAATGTCGGCCGGATACACGGACGCGCAGCATCGTGTACCAACACCCAGTCGTCCGCAGCAAAGTCCGCAGCGACCTCGCGCACGCCATTGAGCACACTTGACGCACGGGTGCTGCCGCCAACCGGGTGCCAGACCACCTTAGCCCCGAATTGGTCCGCGTACGCATCGGCAATGCCTTGCCAGTAGCAGTCGTCGGGGGCGACGACAACGGCGATACGTTCGATGCGCGACACCGCTGCGAGTGCACGCAAGGTGTGCGCAATGATAGGTAGTCCGTAAATTTCGCAATATTGCTTCGGTAGCGAATCGCCCATGCGGCTACCGCTGCCTGCGGCTGGAACAATCGCGACGACACGGCGCAGTGGTGTGTTGATCAATGGCATTGGTGG
The DNA here is from genome assembly GCA_038901675.1 of Usitatibacteraceae bacterium. Classification (GTDB taxonomy): domain Bacteria; phylum Pseudomonadota; class Gammaproteobacteria; order Burkholderiales; family Usitatibacteraceae; genus UKL13-2. The sequence continues at coordinate 16,702 of JBCKPM010000012.1, forward strand.
TTATTATCGCATCGCGCAAAGAACCACAAAAGCCAATAAACTCGGACAATGAATGCGCGCATTGCCATCGTACTTGCAATAGCGGTAATCGCCGCCATTGTTTTGCTTGGCTTGGGTGTGCGCCGGACTGAATTCGCGCCTGACTGGCTAGCAGCACCGCTTGTCGCACCGCGAACTTCTGGCGAACTGGTCGTTCTCACGCTACGCGGCCCGACCACAACGCAGGCTATCACCCGCGCCAATGCGGCAGACGAGGAACAACAGACGGGCTTCGAACACGATCTAGCGACCCTGTTTGCCAACGAGCTCGGCGTCTCTATCCGCTTTCGCGTGATGCCAAGCTATGCGCGTCTCATGAGCCAGCTCGATGCCGGGCGTGCGCACATCGCAGCCGCCGGCATCGCGCCAACGCCAGACTTGCGCCAGAAATTTGCCTTCGGTCCAGCGTACAAAACAATTCAGTATCAACTTATCTATCGCAGCGCCGACAAAAAACCGCGCAATATCGCCGATCTTGGCAACCGCACGCTCGCCGTGATCGCTGAAACACCGGCGCACGATATCGTCCGCGATCTGACCGGCACCATACCGACGCTGGCAATTGAAGTATTGCCGCACCACGCGAGCGCGGAGGATCAACTGCGCGCCATTGAGGCCAAGAAAGCAGATCTGGCGCTGGTCGACACCTACGCCTTTGCGGTTGCGAAACGACTTCATCCTGACCTCGGCGTCGCGTTCAATGTTGGGCACGAGACCAAGGTGGCATGGGCGTTTTCCGTCGCAGCGGATGTTGATTTGCAGCAATCCACCGTGCGCTTTTTCGAAAAGATCCGCACCAACGGGACACTCAATCGCCTGATGGATCGCTACTACGGTCACATCTACCGCATTCAACCGGTGGATTCGGAAGTCTTGTTCGAAAAAATCCAAGCTGAACTGCCCAAATTGCGGCGGCACTTTTATGAAGCGCAACAGTTAACGGGCATCGACTGGCGGATTCTGGCTGCGGTCGGTTACCAGGAGTCGCACTGGAATCCACTGGCGACCTCGCCGACTGGCGTGCGCGGATTGATGATGCTCACTGAAGATACTGCGGATCGAATGAAGGTGACGAATCGTCTCGACGCGCGCCAGTCAATCATCGGTGGCGCGCAGTACCTTTCGTTGCTACGCGATACGGTTCCGCCACGCATTCCTGAGCCTGATCGCACCTGGCTTGCTCTCGCTGCGTACAACCAGGGGTATGGTCATCTCGAGGACGCGCGCATTCTCACGGCGCGCTCCGGTCTGAATGCGGACTCCTGGCTCGACGTGCGCAAGTCGTATCCGAAGTTGCGCGAGCCGGAATATTTCGAGACACTCAAATATGGCTACTGCCGCGGCGATGAAGCGGTGCAATTCGTCGAAAACATCCGCAACTACACCGACATTCTGTATCGGCTCGAAAAACCTTTCAATTCCGATTTGAGCAAAGACTCACCGCTCGATGAAGCAGCGCAGGCGCATGAGCGCCGTCGCGTCAAACGCTAACCGCCTACCCGACGTTGTCTAGCGCGCAGCAATGCGGGTTGCGGCGCCCATATAAGGCTGTAGCGCGACCGGAATGCTGACGCTGCCGTCTGCGTTTTGATAGTTCTCAAGTATGGCAACCAGAGTGCGACCGACCGCGAGTCCTGAACCGTTGATGGTGTGTAGCAACTCGGTTTTGCCGATCGCATTCTTAAAGCGTGCCATCATGCGACGCGCCTGAAACGCCTCAAAATTTGAGCAGCTCGAAATTTCGCGATAGGCGTTTTGCGCGGGCAACCACACTTCCAGATCATACGTTTTGGCTGCCGAAAATCCCATGTCGCCGGTGCAAAGCAGCATGGTGCGATACGGCAAATCCAATTTTTGCAAAATGACTTCCGCGTGGGTAGTCAATTCTTCATGGGCAGCGGCGGAATTCTCTGGCGTGACGATCTGCACCAGCTCAACCTTGTCAAACTGGTGCTGGCGAATCATGCCACGTGTGTCCTTGCCGTAGCTGCCCGCTTCGGAGCGAAAGCAGGGCGAGTGGCAGACGAATTTAAGTGGCAACTCTTTCATATCCACGATGCTGTCGCGCACGAAGTTGGTGACCGGATATTCCGCGGTCGGGATCAGGTAGAGATCGCGACCTTCAATCTTGAATAGGTCATCCTTGAACTTCGACAGACTCGATACGCCGTCGACCGATTCCGCGCCCACCATGTACGGCACATACACTTCGGTGTAACCGTGATCGGCTGTGTGCGTGTTCAACATGAATTGCGCGATGGCACGGTGTAAGCGAGCGATTTGTCCCCGCAACACCGAAAATCGCGCACCTGACAATTTGGCGGCAGTTGCAAAGTCGATGCCACCCAGCGATTCACCGAGATCGGCGTGATCCTTGGGCGTGAAGGCGAACTTGCTGGTGTTGCCCCAGCGGCGCACCTCGATGTTGTCGTTGGCGCTCTTGCCGACGGGGACTTCAGATCGAGGGATATTGGGAATCGTGCGTAAAAATCCCTCAAATTCAGCTTGTATCGTCTTGAGCTGTCCCTCTGACGCACTCAACAGCACATTGAACCTTTCAGCACTCGCCATCAGTTCAGCGGTGTCAAGTCCATTCGAATTTGCAATGCCAATTTCTTTGGATACACGATTCCGGCTCGCCTGTGCTCCTTCGACGTAGCCCTGCACCTCCTTGCGTCCATCCTCCAGACGACGAAAAGTTGTTTCGTCAAAACTCACACCACGACGGCCAAGTCCTGCGATCACTGACGGCAGGTCTTTTCGAAGTTGTTGGATATCTAGCATGTCTGTTCCCTGAATCGTTGACGCTAATGGTGTTGATCACTTCCAGCGAGACAGAAATGACAATATTGTTTGACGACGGGCAGTTTCACGCGCGCGCCCGACGTTCAGCGCGCAGTCGATTGGCCGAGCGCTAGCGAGATCGCGCGGACGACGCGACGCAAGGGGAACGGCTCGAGGGATTGCGGCGCACGTATTTGAAGGAATGAATCATGCCTTGGATTTTCCATCAAGAGCGCGCAGCTGTGCAAGTTTCTCTCTGATTTTCAACTCAAGGCCGCGGTCGGTCGGTTGATACCAAGCGTGGTCTTCCAACCCGGCGGGAAGATAGGTCTCGCCTGCCGCGTAACCGCCCGCTTCATCGTGTGCATGGCGATAACCGGAACCCATGCCGATTTCTTTCATCAGCTTGGTCGGCGCGTTGCGAATATGCATTGGTACTGGACGTGATCCATCCTCGGCAATGAACGCGCGGACCGCGTTGTAGGCGACATAGACGGCGTTGGATTTCGCGGCAATCGCGAGATAGATCGCCGCTTCCGCCAATGCAAGTTCCCCTTCAGGCGAGCCGAGTCGATCATAGGTGTCAGCGGCATTGAGCGTCATTTCCAGCGCGCGCGGATCCGCCAAGCCAATGTCTTCGGTCGCCATCCGAATCATACGTCGCGCCAGGTAACGCGGATCCGCTCCACCGTCGAGCATGCGACAAAACCAGTACAGTGCGGCGTCCGGATCCGATCCGCGCACGCTCTTGTGCAGTGCTGAAATCTGATCGTAGAAGTGATCGCCGCCTTTGTCGAATTTCCGCGCCCTGCGTGCCAGTACGGCCGTGACAAACTGTTCGTCGATGCTCGCCATTTGCTGAGATTCGGCCGCCGTCGCGAGTTGCTCCACCAAATTAAGCAATCGTCGACCGTCGCCATCCGCAGCACTCACCAGGTACTGCTTGGCGCGATCACCGTCCGGACTAGCAAATCTCGGTCGCAGCTCGACCGCAGTGATGGCGCGCTCAGTCAGTTCAGCCAGCGCCGCTTCGGTCAGCGGCTTGAGGATATAGACAGCCGCACGTGACAACAATGCATTGTTCAATTCGAACGAAGGATTCTCAGTGGTCGCTCCAATGAAAGTCAGCAGGCCGGATTCGACATACGGCAAAAAAGCATCCTGCTGGCTTTTGTTGAAGCGATGCACTTCATCCACAAACAGAATGGTACGACGATTGAGGTTGTCGCGGTTGACCTGCGCACGCTCGATGGTGTCACGGATTTCCTTTACACCCGACAGCACCGCTGACATCGCCACGAAGTCTGCGTCAAACGCCGCTGCCATCAGGCGTGCGATGGTGGTTTTGCCCACCCCAGGTGGGCCCCAAAGGATCATGGAGTGCGGCTGACCTGAATCGAATGCGATCCGCAGCGGCATGCCGTCACCCGTCAGATGCTCCTGACCAATCACATCGGCAAGGCGGTTGGGGCGCAATCTTTCGGCGAGCGGTGCCATCCGGCGCGCGGCATCTTGAGGAGGCGGATTGGTCGTTGCTGAGAAGAGGTCGGTCACGGCACTCGGCACGGATGATTGCGGTATACCCTACGTCGATTGTAGTCGCTGCGCGACGTGTCGGCACTACCCAAAAACAAAACCCCTCGCCAGCGGTGCTGGGAGGGGTTTGTTTTTATCAGGTTCTGGCGATGACCTACTTTCGCACGGGTATGACCGCACTATCATCGGCGCAACGCTGTTTCACGGTCCTGTTCGGGATGGGAAGGGGTGGGGCCAGCGCGCTATGGTCGCCAAGAATTCGGTGTGTTGATCGTTCGCAAGCCTGGGCTCATGAACGCGCAACCGCATTCTGGGAGGAAGTAAAGACAGTCAACTTTCATTGACGATTAAATTGTATTGCGTTGCTCGATCAATAACGCTTCGCTTACCGTTATAGAGTCAAGCCTTACGGGCAATTAGTACACCTTAGCTTAACGCATTACTGCGCTTCCACACGGTGCCTATCAACGTCCTGGTCTCGAACGACCCTTCAAGGGGGTTAAACCCCCGGGAAATCTTATCTTCAGGCAAGTTTCCCGCTTAGATGCTTTCAGCGGTTATCTCTTCCGTACTTAGCTACCCTGCGATGCTTCTGGCGAAACAACAGGTACACCAGCGGTACGTCCACTCCGGTCCTCTCGTACTAGGAGCAGCCCCCGTCAAATTTCCAACGCCCACGGCAGATAGGGACCAAACTGTCTCACGACGTTTTGAACCCAGCTCACGTACCACTTTAAATGGCGAACAGCCATACCCTTGGGACCGGCTACAGCCCCAGGATGTGATGAGCCGACATCGAGGTGCCAAACTCCCCCGTCGATATGAACTCTTGGGAGGAATTAGCCTGTTATCCCCAGCGTACCTTTTATCCGTTGAGCGATGGCCCTTCCATTCAGAACCACCGGATCACTATGACCTGCTTTCGCACCTGCTCGACTTGTCAGTCTCGCAGTCAAGCAACCTTATGCCATTGCACTATCAGTACGATGTCCGACCGTACCTAGGTTACCTTCGCACTCCTCCGTTACTCTTTGGGAGGAGACCGCCCCAGTCAAACTGCCTACCATACACGGTCCCCACCCCCGATCAGGGGGCCAGGTTAGAACCGCAACACTACCAGGCTGGTATTTCAACGTCGCCTCCATGAGAACTAGCGTCCCCACTTCATAGGCTCCCAGCTATCCTACACAGGCCGTGTCACAGTCCAATGTAAAGCTACAGTAAAGGTGCATGGGGTCTTTCCGTCTAGCCGCGGGGAGATTGCATCTTCACAAACATTTCAACTTCGCTGAGTCTCAGGAGGAGACAGTGTGGCCATCGTTACGCCATTCGTGCGGGTCGGAACTTACCCGACAAGGAATTTCGCTACCTTAGGACCGTTATAGTTACGGCCGCCGTTTACCGGGGCTTCAATCAAGAGCTTGCACCCCATCATTTAACCTTCCGGCACCGGGCAGGCGTCACACCCTATACGTCGACTCATCGTCTTAGCAGAGTGCTGTGTTTTTGTTAAACAGTCGCAGCCACCGATTCTCTGCAACCTCTTACAGCTCCGAGAGCAAGTCTCTTCACCTTATCAAGGCACACCTTCTTCCGAAGTTACGGTGTCAATTTGCCGAGTTCCTTCTCCTGAGTTCTCTCAAGCGCCTTAGAATTTTCATCCTGCCCACCTGTGTCGGTTTGCGGTACGGTCTTATCCAACTGAAGCTTAGTGGCTTTTCCTGGAAGCTTGGTATCAGCAACTTCAGCACCGAAGTGCCTCGTTATCACGCCTTGGCTAAGATCTCCGGATTTGCCTAGAGACCACACCTACACGCTTCAACCGGGACGTCCAACACCCGGCTTGCCTAACCTTCTCCGTCCCCACATCGCATTGGATAACGGTACTGGAATATTAACCAGTTTCCCATCAGATACGGCTTTCGCCCTCTCCTTAGGAGCCGACTCACCCTGCGCCGATGAACGTTGCGCAGGAAACCTCGGGCTTTCGGCGAGGGAGCTTTTCACTCCCTTTATCGCTACTCATGTCAGCATTCGCACTTCTCATACCTCCAGCGTGCTTCTCAACACACCTTCACAGGCCTAGAGAACGCTCTCCTACCATCTACATATTCCGAAGAACACATAGATCCACAGCTTCGGTGCATGGTTTAGCCCCGTTACATCTTCCGCGCAGGACGACTCGATCAGTGAGCTATTACGCTTTCTTTAAAGGATGGCTGCTTCTAAGCCAACTTCCTGACTGTCTTCGCCTTCCCACTTCGTTTTCCACTTAACCATGCTTGGGGACCTTAGCTGGTGGTCTGGGTTGTTTCCCTTTCGACACCGGACGTTAGCACCCGGTGTCTGTCTCCCACGCTCATACTCTTCGGTATTCGCAGTTTGCATTGGTTTGGTAGACCTAGACGGCCCCCTAGCCAAAACAGTGCTCTACCCCCGAAGGTAATACGTGAGGCACTACCTAAATAGTTTTCGGAGAGAACCAGCTATTTCCGGATTTGTTTAGCCTTTCACCCCTATCCACAGCTCATCCCCTAACTTTTCAACGTTAGTGGGTTCGGACCTCCAGTACCTGTTACGGCACCTTCATCCTGGCCATGGATAGATCATCCGGTTTCGGGTCTACGCCGTGCGACTAATCGCCCTTATCAGACTCGCTTTCGCTACGCCTTCCCTATTCGGTTAAGCTCGCCACACAACGTAAGTCGCTGACCCATTATACAAAAGGTACGCCGTCACCCTGCTTCAATGGCTCTCGACTCCACCCCTCTGCCCTCTAAGGTTTCAGGATTTATTTCGAGAACGGTTCTTTTGACTCGGCTTCGCCTCGTCGAAAGAACCCTGCGGCTTTAATAAAAGCCATTGAAGCAGGGCTCCGACTGTTTGTATGCATGCGGTTTCAGGATCTATTTCACTCCCCTCCCGGGGTTCTTTTCGCCTTTCCCTCACGGTACTGGTTCACTATCGGTCGATGTCGAGTATTTAGCCTTGGAGGATGGTCCCCCCATCTTCAGACAGGATTTCACGTGTCCCGCCCTACTTGTCGCAACCTTAGTTCTACATCCGTGTTTTCGCATACGGGGCTATCACCCACTATCGCCGGCCTTTCCAGACCATTTTGCTAACACAGATGCTAAAAGTTGCAGGCTCCTCCCATTTCGCTCGCCACTACTCTGGGAATCTCGGTTGATTTCTGTTCCTATGGCTACTTAGATGTTTCAGTTCACCACGTTCGCTCCACGCCCCCTATGTATTCAGAGACGGGTACCCTTGCGGGTGGGTTTCCCCATTCAGACACCTCCGGATCAATGCTCATTTGCCAGCTCCCCGGAGCTTTTCGCAGGCTATCGCGTCTTTCATCGCCTGACATCGCCAAGGCATCCACCACATGCACTTAGTCACTTGACTCTATAACGTTAAACCCTCATCCACATGGCTGACATGCACATGCTTCACAAGGACGTTATCTATATTTACAACGCTTGTTCCGCCATGACCCAAGAACTCAATTCCAAGCCATGACAGTCGATACAATCTAACCCCGCATTTTTGTCTGCATCCGCAATACCTCGCGATATCACCGACGCAAATTCAATGCGTTGTCTTTACTTCTTCCACTTTTTTAAAGATCAAAACAGTCTCTCAACGTAAAACGTTGAGCCTTAACCACTTGGCCTCCACCCCCCAAGTACTTAACGCTAAACATTCCACCCAACAACCGATCCACCGCACCGACCAACCCCTCACCAGCACTTGGTGGGTCTGGTTGGTCTCGAACCAACGACCCCCGCCTTATCAAGACGGTGCTCTAACCAACTGAGCTACAGACCCAAATTCCCCCAACTGGGACTCCGACTTTCTATCGTTTCAAACAACGAAACGATGAAAGCTCGTATGTGGTGGAGGATGACGGGATCGAACCGACGACCCCCTGCTTGCAAAGCAGGTGCTCTCCCAGCTGAGCTAATCCCCCTTGGCCTATCAAGCAAAAGTACAAACCTACTTTTGCTTGGCTCAATCAGATAAAAACCACTGGCAGAGCCAGATGGTTTTTGATGACCAAACCAAAAACATTCCGCATCACCTGACAGACACTTCAATACCGCGACGTGTTTGCTGTTCTACTAACTTAACAACCGATTGAGGTGAGCACTCCCGTATTCAGAGCGACTCTAGAAAGGAGGTGATCCAGCCGCACCTTCCGATACGGCTACCTTGTTACGACTTCACCCCAGTCACGAATCCTACCGTGGTAGGCGGCCCCCTTGCGGTTAGCCTACCTACTTCTGGTAAAACCCGCTCCCATGGTGTGACGGGCGGTGTGTACAAGGCCCGGGAACGTATTCACCGCGACATGCTGATCCGCGATTACTAGCGATTCCGACTTCACGTAGTCGAGTTGCAGACTACGATCCGGACTACGATCGGCTTTGTGAGATTGGCTCCCCCTCGCGGGTTGGCGACCCTCTGTACCGACCATTGTATGACGTGTGAAGCCCTACGCATAAGGGCCATGAGGACTTGACGTCATCCCCACCTTCCTCCGGTTTGTCACCGGCAGTCTCATTAGAGTGCCCAACTAAATGTAGCAACTAATGACAAGGGTTGCGCTCGTTGCGGGACTTAACCCAACATCTCACGACACGAGCTGACGACAGCCATGCAGCACCTGTGTTCCGATTCTCTTTCGAGCACTCCCTAATCTCTCAGGGATCTCGGACATGTCAAGCGTAGGTAAGGTTTTTCGCGTTGCATCGAATTAATCCACATCATCCACCGCTTGTGCGGGCCCCCGTCAATTCCTTTGAGTTTTAATCTTGCGACCGTACTCCCCAGGCGGTCAACTTCACGCGTTAGCTTCGTTACTAAGAGAATAAATCCCCCAACAACCAGTTGACATCGTTTAGGGCGTGGACTACCAGGGTATCTAATCCTGTTTGCTCCCCACGCTTTCGTGCATGAGCGTCAGTATTGACCCAGAGACCTGCCTTCGCCATCGGTATTCCTTCTGATATCTACGCATTTCACTGCTACACCAGAAATTCTAGTCTCCTCTGCCATACTCTAGTCTTGCAGTCCCAAATGCCATTCCCAGGTTAAGCCCGGGGATTTCACATCTGGCTTACAAAACCGCCTGCGCACGCTTTACGCCCAGTAATTCCGATTAACGCTCGCACCCTACGTATTACCGCGGCTGCTGGCACGTAGTTAGCCGGTGCTTATTCTTCGGGTACCGTCAGTTGTCTCACGTATTAGGTGAAACCGTTTCGTCCCCGACAAAAGAGCTTTACAACCCGAAGGCCTTCTTCACTCACGCGGCATTGCTGGATCAGGGTTGCCCCCATTGTCCAAAATTCCCCACTGCTGCCTCCCGTAGGAGTCTGGGCCGTGTCTCAGTCCCAGTGTGGCTGATCATCCTCTCAGACCAGCTACAGATCGTCGCCTTGGTGAGCCTTTACCTCACCAACTAGCTAATCTGATATCGGCCACTCCTTGGGCGCGAGGTCTTGCGATCCCCCGCTTTCATCTCCCGATCGTATGCGGTATTAGCTACTCTTTCGAGTAGTTATCCCCCACCTAAGGACACGTTCCGATATGTTACTCACCCGTTCGCCGCTCGCCGCCAGCTCAGTTGCCTGAGCACGCGCTGCCGCTCGACTTGCATGTGTAAAGCATTCCGCCAGCGTTCAATCTGAGCCAGGATCAAACTCTTCAGTTCAATGCCTGTTAGCAAGACAGTCATCGGGCTCTCACCCAACAACGTCTTCCCATACCCAAAGCTTGCTTCGTACCTGGCTTTGACCCCAAGTACGTTTACTTCTTTGAGACGGGTACTACTTCAATATTTCGAGCTCTACCTCACCAGCAATCCGTGCATCAAAGCACCAGTAGCATCCATCAACCGCATCAGCCTAAGCCAATACCGCCAACAAATCACCACCATCACCAGCAACGTACCCTCAATACAAAAGTACCCACCTCAATCGGTTGTCATGTTTTTAAAGAACAATTAGAAATGCATTGGTTGCGGGGGCAGGATTTGAACCTGCGACCTTCGGGTTATGAGCCCGACGAGCTGCCAGACTGCTCCACCCCGCGTCCGAAATCAGTGGGTTATACGAACCCAAAACCTGACCACATTTCCGCCCCAAACCGTGTTTTTGCAATCGTTTTGGGGAACCGCGATTATACGCATACTTTTTGACTTCATGCAATTTTATCGCCGTTTTCTTTCCTAGTTTCGCCATCGAATCATGGCGATGCGACGCGAGCAAAAAGCCAACGCCAAGCCTTCGCCAGAAATACCCGCGATTGGGGCGGACGATTAGGCTGTATTTCGACCGTTTTGCGCAAAAAAGAAGCCCGTCGCAGGACTTCGGCACTAATTCGCGCCCCGGCACCGGGTCGCGCCAGCCCCAAGCACCCGCTGCTATGCGACTGCGCGCCGATCCAGGAGGGCTTGGGCGAGCGTGTTCGAATCGGCGTATTCGAGCTCGCCACCGACCGGCAATCCACGCGCGATGCGTGAGACGCGGATGCCGTCCTCGATGAACATTTCACTGATGTAATGAGACGTCGCTTCGCCTTCAACCGTGAAATTGGTCGCAAGAATGATTTCCTTCACTAGGCCATCGCGGGCGCGCCGCTGCAATCGATCCAGATGAATCTCTTTCGGATCGATGCCGTCGAGGGGTGAGAGTTTTCCCATCAGAACGAAATACAGCCCGCGATAAGTTTGGGTCTGCTCCATCATCAGTAAATCACTGGGCGACTCCACCACACACAGCAGCGATTTGTCGCGCTTTGGATGTGCGCAGATTTCGCAAATCTCCTGCTCGGTGAAGGTGTTGCACATCGTGCAATGCTTGGTGCGCTCAATCGCTGCGCGCATCGCGTCGGCCAAGCGCGCGGCGCCGTCCTGATCGCGCTGCAATAAGTGAAACGCCATACGCTGTGCGGATTTGGGCCCGACACCTGGCAAACAGCGCAGTGCATCAATCAGTGCTGTGAGGCTGGACGACGCTTTCATCAGTCAGGCACTGCGCTCAAAATGGCAACTTGAAACTTGGCGGCATGCCCATGCCCTGCGTGAACGCGCCCATCTTCGACGTGCTCACAGCTTCGGCTTTGCGCACCGCGTCGTTGACGGCGGCGGCGACCAGATCTTCGAGCATCTCGCGATCCTCCATGACGGACGGATCAATGGTCACGCGTTTGATGTCGTGTTTACACGTCATGGTCACTCTCACCATGCCGCCGCCCGCGGCACCCTCGACTTCAACCGTCGCCAGCTCTTCTTGCGCGCGCTTCATGTTCTCCTGCATTTGCTGGGCCTGTTTCATCAGCGCCCCCAGCCCGCCTTTTGGAATCATCTACTCGCTCCGTCCGTGTTATGTGTTGGTTCGGCCACGCTGCGCCGCTAGCTGACAGGCCGGATCGCCGCGTGATCGATGGTTGCGCCGAATTCATCCGTCAGATGCTTGATGAAAGGGTCATTGGTGATCGACTCGACAGCCGCCTGCTGCGCGTCACTGCGAGCACGATCTTCGGCTGCAGCCAAGCTCGCACCGGATACCGCGCCAATCGCGACACTGACACGCAGGTTGCCGCCCAGCGATGCGGCCAAATCCAACTTGAGCTTTTCCTGAACTTTTTTGTCCGCCAGGTGCTTTTGCGCCTCACTGATTTTCAGCGACAACACGCCGCCAACAAAACTGACAAATTCGGCTTGCTTGGCCAGCAGACCCGACATGCCCGACAAATTGCGCACTGCGACGAACGCCGGCCAGTTGGCAACTTCGTCCACGCCCACACTGGCGCTCGGCTCGACCGGCTTGGCCGGCGTCAAAATCCGCTCAGGACGGGCACTTTCAGCCATTTTTGCTTCGTCCGCCTCGCCAGCACTAGAGTTTCTTGTCGGAGTGTGCGCCAAAGCTGTTGGCGGCGACGTGCCGGCCAGCTCGCGAGGCGCTTGCAGGAACGCAATCGCTCGCAGCAGCGTCATGGTAAAGCCCGTCTGTTCATCGGGCGCGAGGTGCAAATCGCGACGACCCAACAACGCGATCTGATAAATCAATTGAATATCGTCCGCGCTAAATCGCTCAGCGAGCTTGCGGACTGACGCTGCGTCTTGCCCTTCGACCGCATCGCCTCCAACCGTCTGCACCAGCGCCAGTTTGGCGATCGACGAGGCGAGTTCCTTTAGCGTCAAATCAAATGAAATTGCGCGCGACGCGATGCCATCGATCTCTGCAATGAGCGCGCGCGCATCGCGATCGGCAATGTGCTCGAGTAATGAATGGAGATAGGTTTGATCGAGTGCGCCCAGCATGGTAGCAACGTCGTTGGTTTTCACCGCGCCTGCACCATAGGCAATCGCCTGATCGAGCAACGAGAGTGCATCGCGCACGCTACCCTCACCGGCGCGGCCGATCATCTCCAGTGCGGGTAACTCGAAGTCGATTTTCTCGGTCTGCAAAATTTTGCTCAAATGAAGCGCGAGTGCGGCTGGTGGCAGATTGCGCAAATTGAATTGCAGGCAGCGCGACAACACGGTGATCGGCAACTTCTGCGGATCCGTTGTCGCAAGGATGAACTCGACGTGGCCGGGCGGCTCCTCGAGCGTCTTCAACATCGCGTTGAACGCCGACTTGGACAGCATGTGAACTTCGTCGATGATATAGACCTTGTAGCGGCCCGAGATCGGAGCGTACTGCGCGGTTTCGAGCAACTCACGCATCTCATCGACCTTGGTATTGGTCGCGGCATCGACTTCGAGCAAATCGACAAACCTGCCCGCGTCGATTTCCATGCACGCACGACACACGCCGCACGGGGTGGACGTAATGCCACCCTTGCCGTCCGCGCCCAGACAGTTCAACGCCTTCGCCAAAATACGCGCTAAGGTGGTCTTGCCCACGCCGCGCGTTCCGGTGAATAAATACGCGTGGTGGATGCGGCCCGAGTCGAGCGCATTGGCGAGGGCTTTGACCACGTGCTCTTGCCCGATCACGTCATCGAATTTGCGAGGACGCCATTTGCGCGCGAGAACTTGGTGGGCCATCGAATGAGGTGAACGCTGAAGGGTGGGCGGTTGTCGCGTAACAAGCGACTCGGGTTTGCGCGTAGAGAAAATCCGGCCTGGCTGGTTTTTATCGCCGCGCAGGCCGGTCGAAAGCAGGAGCACACTATCGACCGAAAAAATTCATTGGCGAGCCTTGCCCCCGGCACTTCGACTAATTCGCTGTGGCTGCTTCGTTCCCGACCTGACCAAGTTCACAAACGTCGAATGCGGGGAGACCCGCCAGCGCTGATTTTATCGCAGAACCTGCCGGCAAACTGTCGCATGACGCAGAAACCGCGCAACACGTCGGTGCAGATTTGTCTACTTCAGACCGACTTGCAAGTGCGAAATCCGCAAAACATATCGCGTCGCTCCGGCGTATAGAAATTGCGGTACTGCGGATACTTCAGTCGCGGATGCGTCGCAAACGATCCGCCTTTGAGCACCATGTGCGCGCCACCGTTGTGCGCGAACCACGGCACGGAATAATCCCAATACGGACCGGGTTGAAACCCATCGCGCGGCGCGAACTCGCTTGAGGTCCACTCCCAAACCTGCCCGGTCGAGGCGAAGAATTCCGGGGAGCGCCTCGCGGCGAATTCCCACTCAGCCTCCGTCGGCAGGCGGCGGCCGCGCGCGGCCGCGTAGGCGCGCGCGTCACAATGCGTCACGTGCATCGCCGCAAAATCCTTCTCGTCAGGCACGCTCGTGCCGGACCGCCAAGCGAGAAACGCCGCGCCCGACACCGGCCGGGAATCAATTTCAAATGCCGCGATCTGCGCGGCGGTCACCGGCAACTCGTTGTCGAACTGGTAATCGCCTCGACCATCACCGAGTTGAATCTCGCCCGCTGCGAACGCAATCACTGGCCGTCATCTGCTTGGTGCGGCAAGGGCTGACGGTGCGGCGCGGCAACGGGCAACGGCAAATCGAGTTCGCGCAGCGTCATCGCCAGCGCCTCGGCGTGCATGTGTTCGTGAAGCAGCGCCAACTGGAACAAGCTGATGCGCTCCGGTGGTGCCTTAGTCAGTGTCGTCAATACCCGGTCGAGAGCATCCGCCATGTAACGTTGCACAAAATCGCGATCGGGGTACGCGTTCGACCAGCGCTGTCGATGTTCGACGCGACTCGAATCGAGCAATCCATCAGCCGCTTGCCAAATCGAGGGCGTGAGCGCGCCCTTGGTGTCGTGCGACGTCCAACGCACGCAAAAAAACTCGGCAAACCACGCAATGTGCGCAACCTCCCAGAGGGGCGGATTGATCACGGCAGAATACGGAAACCTTGAGGGAATCCAGTAGTCCGCCGACAGATCGGCATAGAGGGCTGACGTATACTGGCGTGCGTCCAACAGCGCATCGCGAATCGCAGATTTTTCGACCGGAATATCCATCGCCGCCATCGTTGTTTTTGTCTGACTGCCTATTTTGCCCATGCCGCGTCCGACCATCATCATTGTGACGCCGTTTCTTGCCGATGCCAACAACGGCAACTGGCGCACCGCGCATCGCTGGCAGCAATTGCTGCAACCCGAGTACCGGGTCGGCATTGTTTCCTCACTGAGCGACAGCGCGCACGCGGATGTGGTCATCGCCCTGCACGCGCGTCGCAGCCACGCGAGTATTCTCGACGCCAAGCAGCGTTTTCCGGAAACGCCGTTGGTACTGGTGCTGACCGGCACCGACCTTTACGCGGATCTCGCCGTCAGCGCCGAGGCAAATGCCTCCATCGCGCGCGCGGACGTGTTGATCGTTTTGCAAGAAGACGCGATTGGGCATGTGCCGAGCGCACAGCGGCGTAAGACGCATGTCGTGTTTCAATCGGCGCGCGCACTGACGCCCGCCGTCAAGCCGCACCGGCAACTCGCTTGTGTGGTCGTCGGCCACCTGCGCGCCGAAAAATCACCGCAGACGATTTTTGACGCACTGTCCTTGCTCGATTCCGAGGCGCCGATCCACATCACGCACATCGGTGCAGGGCTCGACAGCGCACTGGCCACGCAAGCAACCGCGCTATTTAGCCGACAGTACCACTGGGTCGGCGCCCTGCCCCACGGCCTCACACGCGCGGCGATCAAGCGCGCCCATGTGCTCATTCACCCATCGATCCTCGAAGGAGGCGCCAACGTTATCACCGAGGCCGTCACCGCTGGTACGCCGGTGATCGCCTCGCGCATGTCGGGCAATGTTGGCATGCTCGGACAAACTTATGACGGCTACTTTTCGGTCGGCGATGCGAAGGCGCTGGCCGAGATGCTGGTACGTTGT
>JBCKPM010000013.1:0-31081 GCA_038901675.1 Usitatibacteraceae bacterium
TCTGCCGCGCAACGGGGGATGTTAACGGCCGACGTCGGTTCAATCGCCCTCACCCTCCGCTTCGCTCCTCCCTCCCCCGCAAGCGGGAGGGGTTCTGGTGCACTCGCTCTGCGCTTCGCTCCTCCTTCTTCTGTGAGCGAGGATGACTGCGCTAGCCGCAGAGACTATCCAAGCGACAACGCCATCACCAACTCGTCATCGTCCACTTCCCCTGTCCGCGCGAAACCGTGGCGCTGGTAGAAGGCTTCCGGGTTGTGTGCGTTGGGCACGAATGACAGCAGCATGGTGGCCACGGCGGGGCGCGTGGCGGCGTGGGCGATGAGTTGTTCCAACGCCTGATGGCCAAAGCCCATTTGCTGATAGCGCGCGTCGATCATGAAGCGCCATAAACCGACATACGGTTTGCCGTTGTAGCGATGTGCATCGCGCACGCTGGCGTCATCCACCATCGTCCAGTCCTCGAACATGGCAAAACCCACCGGTGCTTCATCGGCGTAGATGGCGCGCATCCAGGCCTCAGGTGCGAAGTGCGCCTGCGCCATCGAGACCGCATTCGGCGCGACCAGTCCACTCTGGTGCGGGCGCACATCAAGTTGCATGATCGCGCGCGCCGTTTCGCGAGTGATTTCGCGTAGGCTCACCGGCGCGTTTTGGTTGAGCGGTCGAGTTTTGTTTTTCATGGCGGCAGCCTCGATCTGTCGGGAAAATTCCGGGTGATGTTCTCGGCAGTGGTTGCCGTAGACGCTGGGCGGCCAGTGGGCGGTGGTCGGCTTGTCGGGTGTGGTCATGTGGGTTTGTGTTGAGTCGGCGCAGCACGCGGTGATGGCGCGATCGTGAAGTGCGGAACTTGTCGCCTGCAAACAGGTCTAGCTTAGACTATATTCAATTCTGCGCGGGCATGCGGTCGGGTGCCAGGCAGCGCAACGCAAAGGAGACACCGCCATGCAACGTGTTCTGAAAATCTCAAGTCTGGTTTCTGCGGCCTTGGCCGCCTGGATGGTGCTGCCCGCCTCGGCGCAACAAGTCGGCAACGTCATCTCCAGTACGCCCGTGCTGAAGCGCGTCACCGAGCCGCCGCGTGGGTGTGTGACGAGCGCGACTCGCGATTGCCGCAGCGAGATGGTGACCGAAGATCGGCTGATCGGCTACAAGGTCGTCTACGAATACCAGGGCAGGCAGCACGAAGTGCAGCTACCCTTCCCGGTCGGAGCGACGATCCCGATTGAGATTTCCGGCGGCGGTTTTGCGCCAGCGGCGACGCCAACGGTTGCCGCACCGATGCCGACCTATGAACCCACCCCACGCGTGGTCGAGCGCGTGTATGTCGAACCGCACTACTACGCGTCGCCCCGGGTGTACTACGACGACCCCTACTACTACGCGCCGGTGTTGCCTGCGGTAGTCGGTCTGGCGATTGGCTTGGGCGCGGCGTACCACTGGGGGCCACGCTACGTCGGACCACGTGGACATTTGCACTATCGCGGCTGGCGCGGTCGCTGATCGATTTACCGAGTAAGTGAGTGATTCAAAGGCGCACGGTCTGTGCGCTTTTTTTTTCGCGGTACGGCGGCTCTGAGTTTCAGCGGTCACGCTTGGAATGGCACCGCTCGATTGACGACCGTCACCCTCTCCCCAACCCCTCCCCCATCAAGTGGGAGGGGCTAATCTCCTTGGCGTTAAGCAACTTTTATCCGAGGGTCGTTCTCTCCCCGTCAATGGGGAGTGTCTTTCTTCCCTCTCCCCTCGCGGGAGAGGGATCGAGGGAGAGGGGGCGCGACTAGCGCTAGCGTGCGTGGCGACCACCCGACAACAGACTACGCAAACGCCTTGCCGCCGCCATAGCTCGACAACTCCAGCATGGCCGCACCTTTGCTGACCTTCACCGCGCAGTACTTCAGTTCGGGGATCTTGCCGAACGGATCGAGCGCCGGATTCGTCAACATATTGGCCGCCGCTTCGTAAAACGTGAAGGGCATGAAAACGCTGCCGACCGGAATGCCTTCATCGGCGCGCACCGTGATACCGACTTCACCACGGCGCGATGCGATGGTCACGGTGTCGCCCGCCGCCACGCCGAGTTTTCGCATATCCATCGGGTTCATGCTCACGACGGCACCCGGCTCCAATGCATCGAGCACGCTGGCGCGACGCGTCATCGAGCCGGTGTGCCAGTGTTCGAGTTGGCGACCGGTGGTGAGCACAAACGGATATTCCGCATCCGGCCGTTCGTTGGCCGGGATGATATCTACCGGCACAAATTTCGCGCGCCCCGTGGCGGTTGGAAATTGCTCGACGAACACCACCGACTGACCGGGGTCGTTGTCGTCCTTGCACGGATAGGTCACACTCGATTCGCGGTTGAGGCGATCCCAACTGATACCGGAAATCGACCCCTGCGCAATGTGCATCTCTTCGTACACCGCCGCCACGCCGCTTTCATCGCCCGGATAATTCCAATCGACGCCCAGTCGCTTGGCGAGTTGCTGGATGATCCACAAGTCCTGCCGTGCGTCACCGGGCATATCGAGTGCGCGTCGACCCAACTGCACCATGCGATCCGTGTTGGTCACGGTGCCGGTTTTTTCCGGCCACGCCGAGGCGGGTAACACCACGTCGGCAAGGTACGCAGTTTCGGTCAGGAAAATATCCTGCACCACCAGCATTTCGAGTTTCGCCAAGCCTTCGCGCACATGGTTGGAATCCGGATCCGACATGGCCGGGTTCTCGCCCATCACATACATGCCCTTGATGCGACCGTCACACGCGGCGTCAATGATTTCCACGACCGTGAGGCCTGGCACATTATCAAGTTTAGTGTTCCAAAGTTTTTCAAAGCGCGCGTGATGGTCAGGGTCATCGACGCGCTTGTAATCAGGGAACATCATCGGAATCAAGCCTGCGTCAGAGGCACCCTGTACGTTGTTCTGCCCGCGCAGCGGGTGCAGCCCCGAACCCGGTTTGCCGACCTGGCCGGTCATCAACGTCAGCGCAATCAGGCAACGCGCGTTGTCGGTGCCGTGCACGTGTTGCGAAATACCCATGCCCCAAAAAATGATCGACGCTTTGGAGGTCGCATAGGCGCGCGCGACTTCACGCAGCGTTTCAGCTGGAATGCCGCACAGCGGGGCCATTTTTTCTGGCGAAAACTCTTTGGCGTTCTCTTTCAGCGCTTCGTAGTTTTCAGTGCGGTTCTTGATGAAATCCTCGTTCACCAACCCCTCTTCGATAATCGTGTAGATCATCGCGTTCAACATCGCAACATCCATGTCGGGCTTGAATTGCAAATAGCGCCACGCGTCGCGATATAACTCGTTGCGGCGCGGGTCGGCGACAATCAACTTCGCAGGTTTGCCACTTGTGCGGCGTACGGCATTTTTAATCCACGTCGCGGCGACCGGATGATTGGAGGACGGGTTGGCGCCGATGATAAAAATCACTTCGGCGTTTTCCACATCCCCCACCTGATTCGACACTGCGCCTGAACCGACACCTTCGAGTAACGCCACCACACTCGAGGCGTGGCAAAGGCGCGTGCAGTGGTCAACGTTGTTCGAGCCGAAGCCCACTCGCACCAGTTTCTGGAACAGGTAGGCCTCTTCGTTGGAGCCCTTGGCGCTGCCAAATCCGGCCAATGACTTCGGCCCGTGCTGCGCCTTGATGTTGGCCAATGCGCCACCGGCATGATCGAGCGCTTCTTCCCAGGTCGCCTCGCGAAACACGTCCCGCCAGTTGTCCGGGTCCATGCGAAAGTCGCCGTTTTTCGGCACGCCTGACTTGCGAATCAATGGTGTCGTGAGGCGTTGTTTGTGGTGCGCATAGTCAAAACCGAAACGTCCCTTGACACACAGCCGCGAATCATTGGCTGGACCATCGCGCCCGTCAACGCGAATGATGGTGTTGTCCTTGACGTGATACGTGAGCTGACACCCCACGCCGCAATACGGGCACACGCTATCCACCGTCTTGTCAGCTTTGATTGCGTAAGCGTCCTTGGCGGGTGCCAGCGCACCGGTCGGGCACGCCTGCACGCATTCGCCGCACGCCACGCAACTCGATTCACCCATCGCGTCGTCAAAATCAAACACAATTTTTGATTCGCCGCCGCGAAACGCGTAGCCGATCACATCGTTGTTTTGCACTTCTCGACAAGCCCGTACGCAGAGTGTGCATTGAATACACGCGTCGAGGTTCACACTCATCGCCGGGTGCGAAATATCTGGCAGCGGCGCGGCGTGCTTCACGGCACGCGCCTCAAAACGCGAGGTGTTCACACCGAGCCGCTCGGCCCACTGCGTGAGTGCGTTGTCAAACGGTTTGTGATTTTTCTTCGGCGCGTCTGCCATGAGCAGTTCAAACACCAGCTTCTGCGAATGCAACGCCCGCGCCGAATCGGTCGTGACTTCCATGTTATTGCTCGGATGCCGGCAACACGACGGCGCCAGCACGCGCTCGCCTTTAATTTCGACCACACACGCACGACAATTGCCGTCGGGCCGATAGCCGGGCTTGTAACAAAGGTGTGGGATTTCCTTGCCGTGCTCCTTGGCAATTTCGATCAGCGTTTGGTCAGCAAACGCCGTGACCGTGGTGCCGTCGAGCGTGAATTCGACGGTGGTGCGCGCGACGAGGGGTTCAGTCATGGCGTTCATGCTGCCACCTGAACGTTCCTGTCGTCCCGAGCGAAGTCGAGGGACCTCATCTCGTCGCCCGTCGAAACAGATAAACAAAACTTAGTCGTGATGAGATTCCTCGTCATTGCATTCCTCGGAATGACCGCTCTAATTGATTTCATGCGCAAAATGTTTCACCACACAGCGAATCGGATTCGGTGCCGCCTGCCCCAGTCCACAAATAGACGCATCGATCATCACCTGCGACAACTCCTCAAGTAGACCGGTTTGCCACTTTGATTGTTCCAAGAGTGTCACCGCTTTTTCGGTGCCGACGCGACACGGCGTGCATTGCCCGCAGCTCTCATGCGCAAAAAATTGCATGAGGTTGAGCGCCGCATCGCGCGCCTTGTCTTGATCGGAAAGTATGACCACCGCGGCCGAGCCGATGAAGCAGCCGTGCGGTTGCAGCGTATCAAAATCCAGCGGGATATCACCCATGCTGGCGGGTAGAATGCCGCCCGACGCGCCGCCCGGCAAATAGGCGTAGAACTTGTGGTCGTCGACCATGCCGCCACAAAATTCGTCAATCAATTCCTTGACCGTGATGCCCGCAGGTGCCAGATGCACGCCGGGTTTGTTCACGCGACCGGAAACTGAAAACGAGCGTAGACCCTTGCGATCGTGGCGGCCGTGTCCGCTAAACCACGCCGCCCCTTTTTCCAGAATCTCGCGCACCCAATATAGCGTTTCAAAGTTGTGCTCCAGCGTAGGCCGACCAAACAAACCGACTTGCGCGACATAGGGCGGGCGCAGCCGTGGCATGCCGCGCTTACCTTCGATGGATTCGATCATGGCCGATTCTTCGCCGCAGATATAGGCACCCGCACCGCGTCGAATTTCGATCAACGGCAGTTTGACGCCGTTGGCAGACGCCCACTGTTGCGCCGCGAACATTTCAGCTTCCAGAATCGCACGACAGTCGTGGTACTCATCGCGCAAATACACGTAGCACGCATCAATGCCGACCACGTGTGCGGCGATCAACATGCCTTCGATAAAACGATGCGGATCGCGTTCTAGGTAATGCCGATCCTTGAACGTTCCCGGCTCGCCTTCGTCGATGTTCACCGCCATCAGACGCGGCGCGGCTTCACCACGCACGATGCGCCATTTGCGACCGGTGGGAAAGCCCGCACCACCAAGGCCGCGCAGACCGGAGTGCTCCATTTCGGCGATGGTGGCCTTGACGTCGCGCTTGCCTTGCACAACGTCCAACAGGGTCTGGTAGCCACCATCGGCTACATAGGCCTTTAGATTCAAGTGCTGGGTAACCGCATGCGTCGCCCTGCCCGCTACCGCATCGACGACATTCTCGATGGTCGCGTGGCCAAACGCGCGCTGACCCACGCACACCGCCGGCGCTTCCGCACAACGGCCGATGCACGGTGCCGCAATCACGCGCACGCTCGTACCCAATATGTCAGGCAATTTTTTCAGCAGCGCCTCGGCACCCGCCATTTGGCAACTCAGCGTTTCGCAAACGCGAACGGTAAGTGCGGGTGGCGCGGCCTCGCCTTCCTTGATGACATCAAAGTGGTGATAAAACGTGGCCACTTCGTACACTTCGGCTTGTGAAATTTTCATCACCTCGGCCAGTGCCGCCAAATGCGATGCCAACAGATGACCGAATCGATCTTGTATCAGGTGCAAATATTCAATCAGCAAGTCGCGCCGCAGATCGCGCCCGGCGAGCAGCGTCGCAATGGCAGCGCGTGCGTCAGGATCGACCTGTCGGCCTTTGGGTGTCGTGCGCGACTTCATTTTGCGGCGAACTTCAGCCAGCGGAATCGCGGCAATGACGCGGTCGTTCATCGAAAAAACTCTCTGGGTGCGTCTGAAAACGGGAACTACGTCGGCAAAGGTCGGTGCCGTTTGGATACGGTGCGCGCGACTGGCGGCGTGCGGTTAGCTCGGCACGGCGACCAGCGATGGTACGGAAGGATAACGTGACCACACGATACACCCCATGACGCTTGTCAAGAGGCCCATATCCAGCATGCGCCCGGACGATCACTGACCGGGCGTGTGGCGCGGGGGAAAAACCCGGAATGCCACGCGCCGCGCGCACGCAAAGCACGGCCCGACGACAACCGGCTGTGCATGATTCGTTCTCAACCGGCCATGACGGCGCTGAATATATTGAGGAACAAATGAAAAACTCCAGCACTGGCGCGGTGTTTCAGCGGAAAGCGCTTGAAACTGCCCGTCAATGCTGGTGTTTATATGGCCAGCGCTAGCCGCGTACCCTGATCAATCGCCCGCTTGGCATCAAGCTCGCCGACTTCGAACGCGCCACCGATGAGGTGCGTTTTCACGCCCGCGTTTTGCAACGGCTCAAACAACTCGCGCAGCGGCACCTGCCCTGCACACAAGACGATGGTGTCGACTTCCAGCAGAGTCGGGCTTGCGCGCTTCTCGCCAAAACTGATGTGCACGCCACGCGCGTCGATGGCGTCGTAATTCACCCCGGCGAGCATCTCGACTTTTTTCTTCTTCAGCGCCGCGCGGTGAATCCAGCCGGTGGTCTTGCCAAGGCCTTTGCCGGGCTGCGTGGCTTTGCGTTGCAATAGATAAACCTGTCGCGCCGGCGGCGAGATGTCGGGTTTGACCAAGCCGCCACGCGACAGCGCGGGATCACCGACGCCCCACTCGCGCATCCATGCCGCAAGATCCATGGTCGGTGAATGATCCTCGACCAGAAATTCGGATACGTCGAAACCGATACCGCCCGCACCGATGACGGCAACGCGTTTGCCGACCGGCTTCTTGTGCAGCAATACGTCGATGTAGCTCAACACATTGGGGCCATTCTGTCCCGGAATTTTTGGGTCGCGCGGCGTGACGCCGGTGGCGATGACAACTTCATCAAAGCGGCGCAGATCAACTGCACTGACGCGTTTGTTGAGCGTTAGTGTCACACCAGTCGCCTCGATGCGGCGACGGAAATAGCGCAGCGTTTCGTGAAACTCTTCCTTGCCCGGGATGACTTTGGCCATGTTGAATTGGCCGCCGATCTCGGCAGCGCTATCGAACAACACAACGTCGTGTCCGCGTGCGGCGAGTTCTGTAGAGCACGCGAGGCCAGCTGGCCCAGCACCGACCACCGCAATGCGCTTTTTGGTCGTGGCCTTGGTGAAAATCATTTCCGTTTCGTGACACGCACGCGGATTGACCAGACACGACGCCAGTTTTTTCTGAAACACATGATCCAGACACGCCTGATTGCAGCCGATGCAAGTGTTGATATCAGCGGCGCGATTTGCGGCTGCCTTGTTGACAAATTCTGGATCCGCGAGCAATGGGCGCGCCATCGACACCATGTCGGCACAACCGTCCGCAATAATCTGCTCACCGACCTCGGGCGTGTTGATGCGATTGGTCGTGACCAGCGGTATGCCAACTTCTGCTTTCATTTTCTTAGTCACCCACGCAAACGCGCCGCGCGGAACCGAGGTGGCAATGGTCGGCACGCGGGTTTCGTGCCAGCCGATGCCGGTGTTGATGATGGTCGCACCTGCCTGTTCAATCGCCTTGGCGAGCATCACCACTTCATCCCACGATTGGCCCTCGGGAATCAAATCGAGCATCGACAATCGATAGATGATGATGAAATCGCGACCCACTGCTTCGCGCATGCGCGACACAATCTCAACTGGCAGGCGCATGCGATTCTCATACGCGCCGCCCCACGCGTCATCGCGCTTGTTGGTCGCCGTCGAGAGAAACTCATTGATGAAATAACCCTCCGAGCCCATCACCTCGACACCGTCATACCCGGCGTCACGCGCCAATTTTCCGGCGCGCACAAAACACTTGATCTGACGCTCGATGCCAGCCACCGACAAGGCGCGCGGTGTGAACGGCGTAATCGGCGACTTGATGCGCGAGGGCGCAACACTAAACGGCGAGTAACCGTAACGACCGGCGTGCAATATCTGCAATGCAATCTTGCCACCCGCGTCGTGCACGGCATCGGTAATGATGCGATGCGATTTCGCTGCCCCACTCGACGCCAGACGCGAGCCGAACGGCGACAACCAGCCTTCGACATTCGGCGCAAATCCGCCCGTGACCATCAAGCCGACACCACCTGCCGCACGTTCAGCGAAGTACGCCGCGAGTTTAGGAAAATCCTTGACGCGATCCTCGAGCCCGGTGTGCATTGAGCCCATCAGCACGCGGTTTTTCAGCGTGGTGAAGCCGAGGTCGAGTGGGGCGAGCAGGTGTGGATACGGAGAGGTCATAGGTGACTATTTGAGCAAAAGGTCGAATCCACAGATGAACACAGATGAACACAGATGGATTGAGCTCCGCTTTGCCATCCCCAGACGAGCCGCATTGGATCCGGAAACCTGACTGACTCAGCGAAAAACTCGCCACCGCCGGTGGTATCCGTTTTCATCTGGGTTCATCTGTGTTCATCTGTGGAAAAAGCTGGCTCGAAGAAGTAAACGGCCGCAGCAGCAGCCGTTTTCACCGATTACTTCAACATTGACTTCAGCAACTCGCCCATCTTGGCCGGGTTCTTCGTGACCTTGATGCCGCACTCTTCCATCACGGCGAGCTTTTCCTGTGCCGTACCTTTACCGCCGGAAATGATGGCACCCGCATGACCCATGCGCTTGCCGGGTGGGGCGGTGACACCGGCGATGAAGCCGACCACCGGTTTTTTCATATTCGCCTTAATCCAGCGCGCGCACGTTTCTTCCGCGTCACCGCCGATTTCTCCGACCATGATGACTGCGTCCGTTTCCGGATCGTCGTTGAACATTTTCATCACATCAATATGTTTGAGGCCGCTGACAGGATCGCCACCAATGCCGACGCAGGTCGATTGCCCGAGGCCCAAGTCCATCAACTGGCCGACCGCTTCGTACGTCAGCGTCCCCGAGCGCGACACCACGCCGATGCGACCTTTCTTGTGGATGTGACCGGGCATGATGCCAATCTTGATTTCGTCCGGCGTAATCACGCCCGGACAATTCGGGCCCAACAGGATGGTCGACGTGCCCTGCATGCGCTCACGCGTGCGGATCATGTCGCGCACCGGAATGCCTTCGGTAATACAAATCACCAACTCGATGCCCGCGTCAACGGCTTCGTCGATGGCTGCCGCCGCGTACGGCGGTGGTACATAGATCACCGAGGCATTCGCCCCGGTCTGCGCGCGCGCTTCGGCAACGGTGTCAAAAATCGGTGTGCCTTCAAAATTCTGTCCACCCTTTTTTGGCGTCACACCAGCGACATAGCAGTGCGCGCCGTTGGCGTAGGCTTTGCCCATTCTGGTGTGAAACATGCCGGTTTTGCCGGTAATGCCCTGCGTGATCACGCGCGTGTTCTTGTTGATCAGGATGCTCATTTTGCATTGCCCTTCGCCGCGGCAACAACCCGCTCTGCGGCTTCAGCCATATTGTTCGCTGAGATGATCGGCAGACCGGAATCCTTCAGTATCTGCTTGCCCAAGTCTTCGTTGGTGCCTCGCATGCGCACCACCAGCGGCACGGAGAGTTTTACCTCGCGGACGGCGCTAATCACGCCGTTGGCAGTCACATCGCACTTCATGATGCCGCCGAAAATGTTGACCAGAATCGCTTTCAGATTCGGATTCTTCAGCATGATCTTGAATGCTTCGGTGACTTTTTCAGCCGTGGCGCCGCCGCCGACGTCGAGAAAGTTGGCCGGTGCGCCGCCGTAGAGCTTAATCACATCCATGGTCGCCATCGCCAAACCCGCACCATTCACCAAACAGCCAATATTGCCGTCGAGCGAAATGTAGGTCAGATCAAATTTAGACGCTTCGATTTCGGCGGGGTCTTCTTCGTCGAGATCGCGCATGGCGACGATTTCCGGGTGACGATACAAGGCGTTGGAATCAAAATTGAGCTTGGCGTCGAGCGCCAGCACTTTGTTGTCGCCGGTGACGATCAGTGGATTGATTTCGGCGAGCGAACAATCGCACTCGTCGAACGCCTTGTACAGCGACTGCATGAACGCGGCACCCTGCGCGACCGCGATATCCGGAATGCCAATCTTGCGCGCCGCGTCGCTCGCTTGCGCATCGGTGAGTCCGAGTTTCGGATTGATCGAAAACTTGTGAATCTTTTCTGGCGTGTGTTCTGCGACATGCTCGATGTCCATGCCGCCCTCGCTTGACGCCATCAAGGTGACACGCTGCGAGGACCGATCGACCACCATGCCAACGTAAAGTTCTTTCTTGATATCGGCACCTTCTTCAATCAATAGGCGCTTGACCACCCGGCCTTCGGGGCCGGTTTGGTGCGTAATCAGCGTCATGCCCAGAATTTTCGACGCGGAGTCACGAACTTCGTCGAGCGATTTGGCGACCTTCACACCACCACCCTTGCCCCGACCACCCGCATGAATTTGCGCCTTCACAACCCACACCTTGCCGCCAAGTGTTTCCGCAGCCTTGACCGCCTCATCGACCGAAAAACAGGCGATGCCGCGCGGCGTGGCAACGCCGTATTTACGCAAGATTTCCTTGCCTTGATACTCGTGAACATTCATAGCGGACTCTTGGGGGAGGATTGCGGTACAGCGGAACAACGCGAGCGCTATTTTACCAGCGCATCGCTGCGCTACGACTGATCGCCCGCGCCGACACCTCGGAACCACTTAGGATAAAAATGCGCCACCGCAGATCCGTCGCTCGCGAGCGCATGACAGCGATCAAGTTGAAACGGCTTCTTGGTTGGGTCGGTCGGCAACTGGCCGGACAGGTTTTGGTAGGCCGTGGTCGCAAGCACGCCAATCAAGTCCGTCAAATGCGTGCAGCCCTTGGTGCCACCGAACGTCGCACGCACCTTGGCACCAAACCCCGGCCGCATCGACCAGCCGATCAACTGCCGATAATCCGGCGTGATCGCAGCGCAAAAGCCCGGATAGGGGTGCGCGTCCGACACCGCCTCGGCATCGATGATCGTCATCGACGCGTCGTAGGTGATGCGCAGCCACATCTCGTGTACCGGCGCGCCCGCTGCATGTTCGCCACTCATGCGGGGGAAGCTGTAGGCCTTGGTATCGACCAGATGGCCCTCGACTTCAAACAGGCCGTCATCGCGTTTGTAGCCGCGCGACGAGATGGCGCGTTGGTGGAGTGGCTGGCGTGCAGATGCTTGGGACAGTGGCATGGCGTATTGCGTCAGTAAAGTTGTGAGCACCGGAAAACGAAAACGCCCCGAAGGGCGTCTTCGATGCGCTATTTTCCCTCGAATCAGCCGAGTTGGCGGAAGGTCTTTAGTGCGCTCGAAAATTCGTCGCCGTTTTGAAAACGCTGCTCAACGTCTTTGGACAGTGCGCGGTCAATGAATTCGTTTATCCACGCCGGTAGCGCGGGATTGAACTCCATGATATTCGGATGCGTTTCGTTGGCGATGGCAAACATCAATTGCGTCATCGATTCGCCGGTGAACGGCAGCCGACCGCACGCCATTTGATAGAAACTCACACCGAGTGAAAACAGATCGGATCGCCCGTCAATCTTCTTGCCCGCGAGCTGTTCAGGCGACATGTAAGACGGCGTACCGAGTACCATGCCGGTTTTGGTCTTCGACGAATCGGTGACGCGCGCGATACCGAAGTCGGCGACCTTCGGAATCTTGCTTTCCGGGTCGTACATGATGTTGGCCGGTTTGATGTCACGATGGTAAACACCCTGTTCGTGCGCGTGATGCAGCGCACTACCAACCTTTTCGAAAATGTTGCACATTTCGTCGAATGGCAGCAGATTGGGGATCTTGGTGTTGTCGACCAAATCCTTGCCCTTGAGGAATTCCATCGCGATGTAGGCCAGATCGTGTTCGTCACCGACGTCGAAAATACGCACGATGTTCGGGTGATCGAGCTTGCCTGCCGATTCGGCTTCGCGGAAAAATCGATCCTTGGCTTCCTGCAATTCGTCGCCTTCAAATTCGCTCGACAGCGCCATCGTCTTAATCGCCACCACGCGGCCAATTTTTGGGTCTTTGCCAAGATAGACCACGCCCATCGCGCCTTTGCCGAGTTCTTTTTCGATGGTGTAACGACCCAACATTGGTTTTTCGCCGGTGCCCGACAACATCATGGTCGCTTGCGAACTGCGCGCCTGGGCGGAGCCGCCGAGGATGATGGTCTCGGACATCGCCTTGGCGCGATTCATGCGCTCGGCAACGTCGCGGAATTTCGGATCGTGCTGATTGATGTACATGAACGCCGACTCGGCCTTGTTGAACTGGCGACGGCGCTCAAAGTCGAGCGCCAGCGAGTAAATGTTTTCGAGCACTTGCTCGTCGACCGGACACTTGCGGAATTTGTCGAACGCCATGTCGAGCTGGCCCTGCTGTTGAAATGCCAGACCCAGCATGCGGTTGGCTTCGGCTCCCGCAATCTCAGACTGCTCTTTGCCGCGCTCGGTGAGCAAAAAGCGCTTGGTGGTGAGCAACGCGTGGCCAATCACCAGCAGCGCTGCGGGCAGCATCAGTTGTACCCAAATGCCGGGACCCATCATCAGCCCAAAATGGGTGCCGAACAGCACCGCAAAAATAGCCACGGTGAGCAGCGCGGCGCGGCCTGCGCGCAGCTTTGGCAGCACCGCAACCAAGTACACCGCGACCAAAATCAACGCCGCCAACCGCACCCAAACACCCCAGGTCGGTGTGCGGAAGAAATGCTGTTGCAAGATTGACGACACTGAGTGTGCGAGTGTCTCGACGGAATTTAGTTGGCCGATCGGCGTCACTATCTGTTGTCCGATGCCACCGGCCGTCGCACCGATCAAGACAATCTTGTCCTGATACTTGGCCGCTGGAATTTTGCCGCTATAGACATCATAAAACGAGTCGATGGGCATCGCCGGCTTGTTATTCACGTCCTTGTAAAAATACGGAAACATCAACCCCGCCTGATCGGTGACGATACGCAAATTGCCAAGGGTGACCGTTTCACCGGCGACGACTTTGATGTCCTTCGCCCCCAGATTCAAACTCTTGGCGGCAATGGCGAGTGCCAGCGAGGGAAATTGCTGCACGCCAAAAAAATCCACCGTCGTGATATCGCGGCGCACGCCACCATCAGCGTCGGTAATCAAGCTCAAATCACCAACCGCTGCCGCGACGGCACCAAGTTCGACAATTGGGTAGCCAGGGCGATCACTCGCGTAGATGCCACCCGATGCCCCGCCCGGCACTAAGCTTGTTTTGACATAGTCGGGCAATGGCTTGTCCAGTTTGCCATTCGGCTGGCTCTCACTCGCGCCGAGGTTGAGTGGCAGTACCACGTTGCCCGCCTTCTTGATGCTTTCCGCCAGCCGTCGGTCGGTATTCAGCGTTTGTTCCGCCTCGTGCAGAATCGAGCCGAACTCGCTCAGCAGCGGATTGGGAGGCACGGGTTTGGTCTGCATCTGTGCTGGCGGCTCTGTCGCGGGCGCATGCTTGGTGTACACCTCAAGCAGTTTGTTGACATACACGAGCCCCGCGTCCTTCTGCGGCTCAAAGAAAAACACCGTGCTGCCGATCACCTTGACCTTGGCAGCGGCCAATTTGTCGATCATGTTGGCGTGGATCTCGCGTGACCACGGCCAGCGCCCCAGATTGGCGATCGACTGATCGTCGATGGCGATGACAGCGACACGATCGGACGGCGTTTTCGACGTCGCCGAGACGCCCCAGTCGTACGCCTTGGTCTCGAGGGCGTTGAACGCGTTGGAAAACATACTGATGCCAAACACGACGACGACAATGAGTACGGCAAAAAACCAGTCTTTGGACCAGAAGCCTTCTTTTTTCATGCGTACCCTCTCGCTAGAACGTGTGGTGCCCGATTGTAGCAAGAAGCCGCGCGCCCGACCTTCCCCTAAGCACAGGTGTCGTGGCGAGGCCGAATGCAAAACGAGCCACTCGCCGGTGGCTCGTTTTGGGTAACGCCGGGGGCCTTGACGCTAAACCATGAAACCCAGGTCTTTGTTCGAGAAGCGATTGATGTACGGGAACACGGTGGGCATATCAGTTGCGGATACGCCGAGCCACTTGGCCAGCGTGGCACCGTATTGATCGACCGAGGTGGTCGGAATCCAGCGTCCGTTGGTCGATACGTCGTTCGGACCGCCGAGCGTGAGGTTCGGAAAATCGCCATAGAACTCTTGGCCACGCACCGCGCCACCGATGATGAGTTGATGGCTGCCCCAACCGTGGTCAGTACCCGCCCCCGATGCGGGTCGTAACGTACGACCGAAGTCCGACATGGTGAAGGTCGTCACCTGATTGGCGACGCCCATCATCACCGTCGCGTCATAGAACGCCTTCAACGCCGGGCCTAATTGGCCGTACAAATTGTTGTGATTAGCGATCTGGTTGGTATGCGTGTCCCATCCGCCGATGGAGACAAAGAATATCTGGCGCTTCAAGCCGATGGTGTTGCGCGCCTCAATCAACTTGGCGACTTGACGCAACTGATTGCCGATATTGGTGGCGGCGTTAACGAAAATCGGCGTGATGGTGGTATTGGTGGCAGTGATGATCGGGTTGATCACAGCCGAGGCACCGATGGCTTGCGCGAACACGTCGTCGGCCTCACGCACAAAGTCATTGCCCGCGTTGAGGTTAATCATATTTTTCAGTGCGGTCTCGCGCGCGGTATTGGCGGCAGCCGCACCGAAGGTGCTGAGAGCAAAGGTGCCGGTGGACGGAATCGCCAACACACGTGGCGTATCGCCGTTGGTGTATATCGCCGATCCTGCGATTGAGGTGACCATCGGAAAGTTGCTGGCGTTGGTTGGGCCCACCACATCAGCGAGCCGCCCGCCCCAACCGGTTCGGACAATACCCTTGGCAATTGAGGTTTGCCACGCCAACACTTGATCCGAGTGCGAGAACAATTGATCCGGCCGCGCCTTGGTGGCCGCCGTGTACTCGGCCTTGGTCAGCGGCTCGGCAAGGGTGCCGACGTTGGCCACCACCGCCATCTTGCCCGTATCAAACAGCGGCTTGATCGCGGTCATGGCTGGGTGCAGACCGTAATTCTTGGCCAACGTCACTGGTCGGATCGGCAGCAACTCTTCCCTGGTCAGCGTCAGGCCCTGAGTGGCCTGTGACCCACGCGCCGTCTCGTAGAGGTTGTATTCAGCCGTCTCCAGCGGGACGATCAGATTGTTGGCGTCATTGCCGCCGAACAGGAACACGCAAACGATCGCTTTGTAATCGTTGAGCGGTGCGCTTTGGGCGAGCGCAGCGGACAGCCCGAGGCCGTCGATGGTGCCGGTGGCCGAGACAGCACCCGCGCTGGCAATCGCTTGCAGTAAACGGCGACGCGTAATAACGTAAGGAGCATTCATGATGGTTCCTACCGATCAACTTGAAAATGACTCGATGAAAGCACAAGGTAGGCGGCGGTTCTTGCCCTTCCCAGCGTATCCGTTGCCGCGAGGGCATTCACCGCAATGACGACCTGTTGCTGTGCTGAGGTCGACAGCGTGCCGCCGGTGAAAATCCACGACAGTTTGTCCACCAGTGCCGCCGGGTTGCCCGCCAACGCTTGCCACGGTGCCCAGTCGACCGTCGTTCCGGTCGCGCCGATGACAGTGGCATCGACCGCATAGTTGACGTTGGTGACGTTGCGCATGAAATTGAAACGCGCGAACGCCGTGGTCGAGGTCAATATCTCGAACTCAGGCCCGAGCTTGCCATTGGGAATCGTGTTGTCCGGCGCGTAGTAGTTGAATACCGTTGGCGCACGGAACAAGTCCTGCGACATGGCGGCGTACTGCGTGCGCATCCACACACCATCGTTGACGCCGCCGAGGCCACGATAAGCGCTCAGCGCCATCAACACCGGCTCTTTCAGCTTGCCCGCACCCGCAACGGTTTTGATCGGGCCGCGCGCTTCCGCATCGAGCAGAATCGCCCGCACCACCGCTTTTAGGTCACCACGCACACCGGTGCCGTTGTTATTGAACACCGCCGAGACCCGCCCCACGTAGGCCGGGCTCGGGTCGCCGCTGACAAGCTTCTGGATGAGCTGCTTGGAAACAAACGGCGCAACGTTTGAGTGCGCGAACAAGTGATTGATCACCAGATCGAGTTCGGCTGAGGCGTTCATATTGGCGGGCACCACAAAGCCGTTGAACAAGGTCTTGGTGCCCACATCGTGATTGGATTGCACCGGCATCATCGGGAAATCGTAGTAGCGGGGGTTGTTGCGCGTCGGCTGCACGCCGCCGAAGCTGGCATAGGTCCATCCCGTGAATACGCGCGCCAGATGTTCCACCGTCGTCTGCGTGTAGGTCGGGATCAGGTTGCCCAGCGTATCTTTCTTGGTGGTCCCGTCTGGGTTGAGTTCGTAGAGGCCAATCGAGAACAACTGCATGATTTCGCGCGCATAGTTTTCGTTGGCTGTTATGTTGCCTACCGGCCGATTGGAGTTGGCCATGTCGAGGTAGTCACCCATCACCGGCGACAAGGTCACGGCCGTCAGCAAATCCTTGTAATTGCCGAACGCCGAATCCAAAAACATTTGCTGGTACTTGGCCATGCCGTAGGGCATTAGCGTGCTATCGGCACCCGAGGTCACCAGAATTTGGGACAACGCGAATGCCATGCGTTGGCGCAACTGATCGGGCTGACGCAACGCGTTTTGTGTGAACGCCAACTGGAGTTGGAACAGCGAGTAGTTATCGCGCGCGCACAGCGTTGCGTCAGAATTGGCCACGCCATCGTTGGTGCAAGTGGTCGGCCTCAGGGTTGGGTAGAACACCAACGCCGACATTCTGGACGCCACCGGCATGTTGAGTTGTGCGTCGACCCACGCGGTCACACCCATTTGCTTGACTTCATTCATTGCCGCTTCGGTGGGCCCGAAGCTCGCCTGCTTCAACAATCGATAGGCGTCCGCGTCGGTCGCGGTTAAAACCCCCGGCACGCACATGGTCGCTCCTTGTGCCTGCCAGCCGCGGTCAAACATGTCTTGATAAACCGACAGCGACGTAGCCTGACGCGTGCCGTTGGTTGAACTCGCGTGGAACACCGGTTGCGTGCCCGTGGCACAGTTGCCTTGCGTGTCCGGCGGCAGCACATAGGTCACACTGGTTTGCACCGGACAACTCGGCGACGCGCCGGACAGCGGCGTCAGCTTGCCCGACTTGCTGAGGCTGCAGACCGTTGGCGACGAAGGAACAGCGAAATTTAGCGAGGTGAGCTTGACGTACGGCACCACACCTGCCGGCGCGTCGGCTTGGGTTCGCCAAACCTTGAAGCTCTGCCCGGTGCGCGCCCAGCCAGAGGCCACGCTGTTTTGATCGATGGAAGTGATCTCGCTCGCAACGTCCGTCCGGTAATACTGACCGGTGCGGCTATTGAAAAACTCGATGGAGTCAACCGTCCCCGTGGTCTGGGCATCAGCAAGGCCGATACCCGATAGCACGCAGACTGCAATGAGGCTGCCAACGCGTTGGTTCAGCTTCGAACACGACCGCGCTCGATGCACGGTGGATGCAGCCGGCAGCGCTGCAGTTGATGTAGGCAAGACCATAAGACACCCCTGTTATGTCGTCACACTGCCCAGCCAGTTTACGGCGAGCCCTTGAGTCACATAATACAACCCGATGAACGGCCTCGACAAGGCAATCGATGAGGGTTAAGTTGTAACAGTGCGTAGCCCTGTTGCCACCGGGAGCCAACGGCGGGCGGATCGTATCGACGCGTGGGGGGGTCGTCAGATGCCGAACGGCGTGCCTAGGCTAACCCCGTAGGCCGACGCAAACTCGGCAGCCGCGACTTTCTTGCCGTCCTCGTGCTTGAGTTTGCCGACCTCAATCTGACCGCCTTGGGCGTTAATGAACATCGAGTCAGCAACGGAGACGACCTCCCCGGGCTTCCCCTTAACCGTTCCGAACGTCCGAACCGGGTGCTTTCGGCTGCCGAAGAGCTGCACCTTTTTGCCGCCGAGGGTGGTCCAGGCACCGGGCGCGGGATCACTGGCGCGAATGAGATCGTGAATGGCATCAACGTGGTTATGCCAATTGATTTTTGACTCGTTGGCGCGAAACCAGCCTTCGTAACTGGCTTGCGATTCGTCCTGAATTGTCTCGGTGTGTTTGCTGGCGACCACCAGATCGGCAGCCTCGAGCATGGCGGCAACGCCCATCGGAACTAGCCGATCAAAATAGACGGTACCGAGCGTGTCGTTGGCGCTGATGGGCGTGGTTTTTTGCAGAATGATGGCACCTTCGTCGAGGCCGTCCGTTGGTCGAAAAATGGTCAATCCTGTCTGCGTTTCCCCGCGTGAAATGGGCCAGTTAATCGACGACGGGCCGCGATACTTTGGCAACAGCGACGGGTGATATTGAATCGTGCCGTGCTTCGGAATATTGACGAATTCCTGCGGCGCAAACTGCAACACAAAAGCCATGATGCCGATGTCAACGTTGAGCTCGCGCATCGCCAGCGCCGCTTCCGGCGCTTTCAGTGACGCGAACTGAAACGTCCGCAAACTGTGAGATTCCGCACAAACGCGCAATGGATCCGGCTTGGCGCCCTCCTTTTCCGGCGCGCAAAACACGCCAGCGACCTCGTCACCACGCGCGAGGAACGCCTCCAGAACAGATTTGCCAAAGTCTTGTTGGCCAATGATGGCTATTTTCATTTTTTCTCGATCTAAAAAAACTTTTTCCACAGATGAACACAGATAAACACAGATGGACAGAGATTTGCCGTGAGCATCTACTGATCATTGGCCGCGGTCGTCTGCTCGGCACACGACCATCGCCGCGACTCAACACAATGACAGAACCGATGTCGACCTTATCTATGTTTATCTGTGTTTATCTGTGGATACCGCCTTTACGACTTCTTCGGCGGTGCTGAAAACGCACCCGCCGTTTTCAAC
Organism: Usitatibacteraceae bacterium; assembly: GCA_038901675.1. Lineage (GTDB taxonomy): Bacteria > Pseudomonadota > Gammaproteobacteria > Burkholderiales > Usitatibacteraceae > UKL13-2. The sequence continues at coordinate 19,548 of JBCKPM010000013.1, forward strand.
GCCAACACACGCTCCACGTCGTAGCCGAGTACGTTCAACAGCACGTCATCGTTGTGTTCACCCAGAAACGGCGCGCGTTCAATTTTGGCGGGAGAAGCGGATAGTTTGATGGGCATACCAACGTTCCACCATTTGCCACGCTTTTCGTCTTCGAGTTCGACCCACATTTCGCGCCCGCGGATGTGCTCGTCGTTGGCCAGATCCGTGGTTGACATGATCGGGCCACACGGCACGTCGATGGGATTGAGAATCGCCATGAATTCGCGCTTCGTGTAACTTTCGGCAAACTTGGTGATGAGTGCCCACATATCGGCCTGATTGTTGCGGCGATCGGCAATGGCGGCAAAGCGCAGATCGCTCGCCAGCGTTGGCATTCCAAGGTCGGGACCGATGCGATTGGCCAGCCCCGCCCACACTGCCTCCTGCACCACCACATAAATCCAGTCGTTGGACCCGTGCGGCTTGCAGTGAATCGCGTTGCCCAGCTGTCCACCACCGGAGTCGTTGCCGGCGCGCGGCACGTCGCCCATGCCCTGCACGGTGGGCACCGAATACTCGGGCATGTTGCTACGCGCCAGACGCTGATGATCACGCCACTTGACGCGGCACAGATTCATGACCGCGTCCATCATCGCAACTTCAACGTATTGGCCCAGTCCGGTCCGTTGGACTTGATTGAGCGCCGCCAACAGGCCAATCGCCAGATGCAATCCGGTGCCCGAGTCGCCGATTTGCGCGCCCGTCACAAACGGTGGGCCATCCGGTACGCCCGTTGTGCTCATGGCGCCCCCCATGGCTTGCGCCACATTCTCGTAGGCCTTGAAATCTGCGTAGGGGCCGGTCGAGCCGAATCCCTTGATCGATCCCATGATGATTCTTGGGTTGATGGTGTGAATTTTTTCCCACGTGAAGCCGAGGCGATCCAACACGCCGGGGCCAAAATTCTCCATGACGATGTCGCACTTTTTCAATAAGTCGACGAACACGGTTTTGCCTTCAGCCGATTTCATGTTCACCGTAATCGAACGCTTATTGCAGTTCAACATGGTGAAGTACAACGAGTCGGCACCAGGAATATCGCGCAACTGTCCGCGGGTGGCATCGCCTTGGGGCGGCTCTAACTTGATGACGTCGGCACCCAGCCATGCTAAGAGCTGTGAGCAAGTCGGACCGGCCTGCACATGCGTCATGTCGAGAATTCTGATGCCTTTAAGTGCTTCCATAATTTCTTCGTTAGGGATGGTCGCTGAGGAGTGATCGGGCGCGTGACAGCCGTTGCCACATCGCGCGATGCTCCGGATTAGTTGATGTGCTGCTTCACTTCTTCTTTGCGCTTTGCGGATTCAGACTGGTGATTCGACCGCTCTCGGTGCCAGCGGTTTCATCGATCACGGCATTGATGAGAGTCGGCCGACGTGACCGAATGGCTTCCTCCATTCCGCGACGCAATTCGGCTGGCGTCGTTGCGTTGACGCCAACACCACCAAAGGCTTCGATCAGTTTGTCGTAACGTGCTCCCTTGACGAACACCGTTGGTGCCACATCCGCGCCGCCGGTCGGATTCACATCGGTGCCGCGATACACGCCGTTGTTGTTCATCACCACCACGCACACCGGCAGGTTGTAGCGGCAAATGGTCTCGACTTCCATGCCGCAAAAACCGAACGCGCTGTCGCCCTCGATAGCGATCACGTTCTCACCTGTTTCCACTGCAGCGGCCACGGCAAAACCCATGCCGATGCCCATGATGCCCCAGGTGCCCACATCCAGACGCTTGCGCGGCTGATACATATCGACGATGCTGCGTGTGAAGTCGAGCGCGTTGGCACCTTCATTGACCAACATCGCGCTGGGGTTGGCCTTGACGATGTCGCGCACAACATTGAGTGCGCTGTGGAAGTTCATCGGCGTCGGCTCAAGGGCGAGAGTCTCGGCCATCTTCGCCAGGTTCTTGTTGCGGCGTTCGGCGATCGCATCCAGCCACTCGGCGGCGGGTTTCCGCCAGTTCGAGCCGATGCCAGCGAGCAATGCCGACACACACGAGCCAATGTCACCGACAACAGGCGCGTCAATGCACACGTTGCTGTCCATTTCAGTGGGCGAAATATCAATCTGTACAAATTTCTGTCCGCCCCAATCCTTGTGGCCCGCGCCGCCCCAAGTCTTGCCCTTGCCGTGTGACAGCAGCCAATTGAGCCGTGCGCCAATCAGCACCACCACATCTGCTTCGGGCAGCACGAATGAACGAGCCGCCGACGCTGACTGCGGGTGCGTGTCGGGCAAGATGCCTTTGGCCATCGACATCGGCAGGTAGGGAATGCCAGTTTTTTCTACCAGCGCGCGAATGTCGGCGTCGGCCTGCGCGTAGGCCGCACCTTTGCCGAGCAGAATCAACGGCCGCTTAGCGCCTTTGAGCAAATCGAGAGCGCGCGTCACGGCATCGGGAGCCGGGATTTGGCGTGGCGCGGGATCGACCACCTTGATCAGCGACCGCTTGCCTGCCGCGGCGTCCATACTCTGTGAGAACAACTTCGCGGGCAGATCCAGATACACGCCGCCGGGACGACCAGATACCGCAGCGCGAATCGCACGCGCGATGCCAACGCCGATGTCTTCGGCGTGGAGCACGCGAAACGCCGCCTTACACAGTGTCTTGGCAATCGCCAGCTGATCCATTTCTTCGTAGTCGCCCTGCTGCAAATCGACGATCTCGCGTTCGCTCGATCCCGAGATAAGAATCATCGGGAAGCAGTTGGTGGTCGCATTAGCCAGCGCCGTGAGTCCGTTGAGAAAACCGGGCGCGGACACGGTTAGGCAAACGCCGGGCTTTTGCGTGATGAAACCGGCAATGGCCGCGGCGTTGCCGGCGTTCTGTTCGTGCCGAAACGAAATCACGCGCATGCCTTCGGCTTGCGCTTTGCGCGTCAGATCGGTAATCGGAATACCAGGCAGACCATAGATAGTGTTGATGCCGTTGAGTTTCAGGGCGTCAATGACCAAATGAAACCCGTCGGTCGTTGGTTCGGATTGTGTCGTCATGCCTTTGGGCTCCGCGATGTTATTGTCCATTTGCACCCTCAACTGATTGGGCGAACCTCTGACCATTGCAAATCAAGTCAGCGCCGCCAATTTTTTGCGCTATCGCCGTAACTGCCAGCGTTCCGTTGCTTCCCATCGCGTGGCCCATTGCGGCTCTCGTATGTCCTTGCATCATAAAACTGACAAAATGAATGCGCCTTGATTCCCGTCAATCGACTTCGGACCACAACATGACCCTGCTCATTTCACATTCCCAGCGCGACCTGATTCGCACTCAGTTGGCGCGCAATATCGTGCTGCGAACACTGAAATCGCGCGCTTTTGCCGAGCTCGAAAAATTTCTCTCGGTCGGCGACTACAAGAAAGGTGATCTATTGCTCGGCCAAGGCGAGCACGAGATGCACCAATACTTCATTCTCGACGGTGTACTCAAACGTGTCGTTTCCAATCAGGAGGGCAAGGAAATGATCTTGCGTTTTTCCGCGGAAGACGACATTGAAACCAGCTACGCCGCGTGGCGCCTCAGGAAACGTACGCCCTACGCGATTCGCGCCGTGACCAAAGTACGTGTTGCGATGCTGCCGATGGAAACCTGGGTTGACTTCATTGAACACCACCCGACCATGAAAGTTGACTTTGAATACGAAGTCATGCATCTCATGTCAGAGGTCATGGCACATGCCATCACACTGCATTTGCTCGATGCGAAGGGTCGGGTCCAACGTTTCCTGCGCAAACATCCTGAACTCTACAAACGCGTGCCGATGAAAGAAATCGCGGCACACTTGAATCTCTCGGCCGAAACACTTTCCCGCTTGAAACAAAAGGGCAAGATTCAGGCGATTCTCGCTCGATAAATCTTGGCCAAAAAGTGAAACTCGCCTATTGACGGGCAGCTTGAGGCAAAAATGCCTTGAACTGCCCGTATTTACTTGTGTTTCAATGTCTTGCTACATGCTCCGCACTTTGCGAATGGTCGCCATGATCGGTGACCAGAACAGCATCAACAACGCGAGCGACGTAATCGAACCGACCAAAGGATTGCTAAAGAAAATCGTGACCGTTCCCTGCGAGGCCAGCATCGATTGGCGGAATGCGGCCTCGGCACGATCGCCGAGCACCAGCGCCAGCACTAGCGGCGCCAACGGGTAGTCGAGTTTCTTGAACACATAGCCCATCACGCCGAACACCAGCATCAGCCAGACGTCGAACATGGAGCGATGGACGGTGAAGGCACCGATGGCACAGATGACCAGAATCACCGGCGCGATAATGGAAAACGGTACGCGCAGAATCGCGGCAAAAAACGGCACTGTCGTCAATACGATGATGAGCCCTGCGATGTTGCCCAAGTACATCGAGGCAATCAGCCCCCAGACGAAATCTTTCTTTTCCTCGAACAACAACGGCCCCGGTTGCAATCCCCACACCAGCAATCCGCCGAGCAAAACAGCAGCCGTTGGCGAGCCGGGGATGCCAAGCGTGAGCATCGGCAGCAATGCTGCCGTGCCGGCGGCATGTGCGGCGGTTTCCGGTGCGATGACGCCTTCAATCTCGCCCTTGCCAAAATTGGTGCCGTTGGGTGAAAACTTTTTCGCGATGCCATAGCTCATGAACGATGCGGGTGTCGCGCCGCCGGGGGTGATGCCCATCCAGCAGCCGACCAGCGAGGAGCGGATCGAGGTTTTCCAGTACTTGGGCAGTTGTTTCCACGTGTCGAGCACGACTTTCATCTTCATCTTGCCGGTGATGCCCTTGAAATCGAGCCCTTCTTCGATGGTCAGCAGAATTTCGCCAATACCGAATAGACCTATCACGGCGATCAGAAAATCAAACCCCTTGAGCAGCTCTGTAAAGCCGAACGTCAATCGCAACTGTCCCGTCACCGTGTCGAGTCCGACGGCGGCCAGCGCAAAACCGAGCATCATCGCGGCCACGGTTTTCATCGGTGCTGACTTGGTCATGCCCACGAAACTGCAAAACGTCAACAGATAGACGGAAAAATACTCAGGCGGGCCGAAGCGCAACGCAAATTTCGCGACCCACGGCGCGAGAAAAGTGATCATCACCACCGCAACAAACGCGCCGACGAATGACGAGGTAAACGCCGCCGTCAACGCTTCGCCGGCCTTGCCCTGCTGCGCCATCGGGTAGCCGTCGAAAGTCGTAGCCACACTCCAAGGCTCGCCCGGAATGTTGAACAAAATTGAAGTAATCGCACCGCCGAACAACGCACCCCAATAAATGCACGACAACAAAATAATCGCGCTGACTTGCCCCGCCGGCGTGTTGCCCATTGCGAACGTGAGCGGTAGCAAAATCGCTATGCCGTTGGCACCCCCCAACCCGGGCAGCACGCCAATCAATACGCCAAGAATGATGCCGACCATCATCAGCAGCAGATTCATCGGTGTCAGAGCCACCGAAAAGCCGTGCATCAAGCTGTTGATTTCGTCCATGTCCGCCCCGCTAGTTGAGGCCGAGCATGGCTTCAAGCGGGCCTTTGGGCAGCGGCATCGTGAACCAGATCTCAAACATGACAAAAAACACCACGGGAACGCCGATGCTCACACCGAGCGTCTTGCCCCAACCGTATTTGCCGAGCCACAACATGAACACGCCAATGAAAATGGCCGAGGCGACATAGATGCCCAGACCGGGAATCGGCTCGCCGCCGATGGCGGCCACATATACGATAGTCGGCAACACCACTGACAACACCAGTTTGAACGACGTGCGACTGACAAACGACTTGCCACCGTCCTCAATTTTTTTCTCGCGTAGTGCGGCGTAAAAATTAATCAGACTCGCCACGCACAGAATGGCGCCGATATAAAACGGGAAGTAACCCGCCTCCGGGCCGTCGCTGCCCCACTTCGAGCCGAGGCGATAGCTGTCCCACACCACAACCAAGCCGAACAGAAAAATGATTCCGGCCGTCACCATATCGACGACGCGAACCGACGCGGCAGACTTTTCGCTGATTTGATCCTGACTCACGCAACACTCCTCCACGATGGTGCTACAACACGATCCAATGGGCGCGAGCATTCAACTCTGCTGGCGATTGGTCGTTGCGTCCTAGCCAGCGACCGCGCTCACGTCGACACGAATTGTCGCGCGAGCGCGTTGGCATGCCATTGACGTGGCTCTAGTTTTTTGAATTATTTTTTTGCGAGGAAGCCCGCTTCGGCCATCAAACTCTGATGGCGCTGCTCTTCCTTGGTGAGCCATTTGACGAATTCGTCACCCGTCATCGACTTCGCGTCGAAGGCTCCCTTCTCCATGAAATCCTTCCAATCAGGTGTCGCTTGCACCTTCTTGAACAGCTCGACATAGAACGCGACTTGTTCCTTGGTCACGCCGGGTGCCATGAAGATGCCGCGCAACATCTGGTAGTCGACGTCCATACCCTGACTCTTGCACGTCGGAATGTCAGACCACGCCAGCGTCGGCGTCACCTTGGTCTTGTACGGCATCACTTTGTCGTCAAATACGCAAAGCGCCCGCAGTTTGCCGGCCCGCCATTGTTCGACCGCTTCGATCGGATTGTTGACAGTGGAGTCAACGTGCTTACCGACTAATTGCACTGCAACTTCGCCGCCGCCTCTGTAGGGAATGTAGATGAATTTTGCAGCGGTAATTTTCTCAATTGCGACCGTGATGATTTGATCTTCCTGCTTCGAGCCGGTGCCACCCATCTTGAACTTGTTGGCACCCGCCGCCTTCACCGCGTCGGTGTATTCCTTGGCCGTCTGGTACGGCGTCTCGGCGTTGACCCAGAACACAAACTGGTCGAGTGCCAGCATCTTGACCGGCGTCAAATCTTTCCAGTTAAACGGCACACCAGTGGCGAGCGGCGTGGTGAACAGGTTCGACAAGGTGATGATGATCTTGTGCGGATCCTTGTCGGCACCCTTCACATCCAGAAATCCCTCCGCGCCTGCACCGCCGCTCTTGTTCACCACGATCAGCGACTGCTTCATCAGATTGTTCTTGATGATGACCCCTTGGATGAAGCGCGCCATCAGATCAGCGCCACCACCGGTGCCGGCCGGGATCACGAATTCAATCGACTTGGTGGGCTCCCATGCATTGGCACCGCTGGTCAAGCCGAGACTGGCCGCGACGGCCGTGGCGGCAAGACTGAACTTGCCGAACCTGCGGAGCGAGCAAAACTGTAGATTAACTTTGTGCATGACATCTCCAAAAAAGTTAGGATTGAGACAACCCATATTATGGTATTCGTATTACAACACTGCCATCCAACCGGCCGCACTGCCACACCCCGTAGCCGATCACTCTCACCACTAAACTCGCTTCATTGCAAACCAATATCGTTGGCGCGGATGCTTACCCGATGCTGCGCTGGCCTACCACTGCGGGTTGACTTCCGCGCCCTCTGTGGTGGCGCGACGAGCCAGCCATTTTCCAATCACCACCACCATCACCGCGCCCACTAAAGGCAGCACGTAGTGCGCCCATGCCATGTGAGTGTTTATCCATTCAACGTTGACCGGATCCGTGATCGCCATCTCACCGGCGACAAATCCGAGGAGCGCCGCCCCCAATGTGATGATGACCGGAAAGCGTTCCATTAGTTTCATCAATAGTGTGCTGGCGAAGATGATCAACGGGATGGATAGTGCCAAGCCAAGCATCAGCAGCGTGAATTTGAATTCCGCAGGGGCTGCGTCTGCTGCGGCAGCGACGGCGATGACATTGTAGACGCTCATCACAAGGTCGGCCACCAAGATGGTCTTGATGGCGACGAGCAGGTTGGAATGTCCGGCAATGTTTGCTTCGTCCTCGTCGGGCACCAGCAGCTGGATACCAATCTACAGCAGCAGCGCGGCGCCGATAATCTTGATCCACGGGAACGTGAGCAGCGCAACCGCGAAAACGGTGAGGATGATCCGCAAGATGATCGCGGCGGCCGACCCCCCAAAAAATGGCGAGTTTTTGTTGTCTGCCGTGGAGGCTTCGCGCCGCCAGCGCGATCACGACTGCGCTGTCACCAGAAAGGAGAATATTGACGCCGATTATTTTCAGCAACGCAGTCCAAAACAACGGGTCTAAGAAATCCATATTGACTTTAGTGATTGCTTGATTTTCGTCTAAACATGGCGCATGGGATTGACGGCACTGACAGTCGTCCCCAATGGCGAGGCGATTGCCCGGCCGACGTTACGCGGAATTCACGGTCACAGTGCCGAACCCGCGCTGGTAACCGCCGCCCAAACACACTGCGAGGCCAACGAAAGGTTACAATGATACCCAATCACGCTGGCGAAAATGACGCAATTTCTCAATTTTTTTCATGAACTCGTTTATCGTGCCTTCATATGCGCTATTAGTGCCAACTGACCACCCGCCAAGCACGGTGCGCGGGTCTGGGGACGGACGTCGTACCCGGCCTTCACGAGGGCGGCCTGCATCAGCGTTCTACACGTTGATGGCGGCCGTTTCATTGACTTTCAGCAACAACGCAGCGAACGCCGCACCCAACGTGCCGGTCATCACCGCCAACCCCTTAAGTGCGATAGAGCGCGAATGGGTCGTTGCAAGAGAAGCATTTGGTCGGCGCGACATAGACGCGCTGGCACGTGCCAGACAACAGTTTTCCTCCCGACCCGATTTTCCGTTGTCCGCGTACGTGACGTGGTGGTGGATTAGCGCCCAGCTCGCGCAAAGTGCGCAGAATGTGCGTGCGCTCGCGCCGACCATCGAGCAGTTTGCGAACGAACAGAATGGATCGCCGATCGTCGACCAATTGCGCCGCGACTATCTGCGCGCGCTCGGCAAGCTCGACATGTGGGAGCCGTTTGCGGCCAATCAGGCGCAATACCTCGGCGACGACAGCGAGGTGGCGTGCCAACGCTTGCGCTACCGTCTGCTCGCCGATGATCGGGCCGTCCGCGGCGCGGTGATTGCTGACGCCAGCGCCCTGCTCCTCGCCGCCAAGCCGGCGGCAGAGCCTTGCTACGACGTGTTCGAGCGCTTGGTGGCACTCAATGCCGTGTCGACCGATGACTTGTGGCGACGCGCACGACCGTTGTTTGATGCCGGCCAACTTGCCGACGCTCGTCGCAGCGTGGCGTTGATCCCGAAGTTGCCCGCCAGCTTCGAAGCGGCAACCGCGTCCGCCAATCTCGATCCGCGCCATTTTCTGCAAAGATCAGTCGCACGCCCGACTGATCGCGCTGCAGGCGAGCTGGTGGTGTTTGCCATCACGCGCTTGGCGCGCACCAATCTGGACGCGGCGGCCCTATGGCTCGAGAAAAATGGCGTGGCGCGACTGTCAGCCTCGTCGCAAGCGCACGCTTGGGCGCAAATCGGTTACCAAGGGGCGATGCAACAACACACCGACGCGCTGACGTGGTTCGCACGATCCGCGACGATTGGCGGGTATGAATTTAATGATCAGCAGGCAGGCAGGCTGGTGCGCGCTGCGCTGCGCGCGACGGCGACTGACCCTGCGGCGTGGACACTGGTCAAGCGCACCATCACTCAAATGTCGGAAGCGGAACGTCGCAACCCGACGTGGCGCTACTGGCTGGCGCGCGCGCTGACGGCGCTCAATAACCTTGACGCAGCGCGCGCGCTCAAAATTGTCCTCGCAAACGAAAATCATTTCTATGGTGTGCTGACGGCCGAAGAGATGGGCACGCCAATCGTGCCAAGCTTTAGCGATCACACGCCCAGCGCTGAAAGCGTCGCGCGCATCGCCGAGCGACCCGGCGTGCAACGCAGCTTCGCGCTATACCGACTGGCCGACCTCAAGCCGAGTCTCAAAGACCTGCGTAACGACGCGTTTCGGGAGTGGGTATTCGCGCTGCGCAATGCCGACGATGAAACGCTGCTGGCGGCGGCCGAAGCCGCGCGCCAGCAAGGGTTGGCTGACCGCGCCATCAACACCGCTGAGCGCACCAAGTCGATCCATGATTTCTCGCAGCGCTACCCGCTGCCGCACCGCGAGAGGTTGCAAAAGGAGGCGCTGGCGTTCGGGCTCGACGAGGCGTGGATATTTGGTCTGATTCGTCAGGAAAGCCGCTTCATGGCAGACGCGCGTTCACGTGCGGGCGCCATCGGCCTGATGCAACTCATGCCCGCGACAGCCAAGTGGGCAGCGCAGCAAGTCGGCGTCAAAAATTATGCGGTCAGCAAGGTCACGGATGTCGGTCTCAATCTGTCGCTTGGCGCGTTTTATCTGAAGCACGTTTTGAACGACCTCGGCCACCCGGTGCTCGCCACCGCCGCTTACAACGCCGGTCCGGGGCGCGCAAAACGCTGGCGCGCTGACGTGGCCCTGGAAGGTGCCATCTATGCGGAGTCGATTCCGTTCAACGAAACCCGCGACTACGTCAAGAAAGTGATGCTCAACAAGTGGTACTACGGCTATCGTATTCACGGCAAGTCGGCAACGCTCAGCGAACTGATGGGTAGCGTGCCGGGCAAGTCGGGTGCGCGTACATCCACGACCATTGCCGCAGCGCCAACTGCGCGCGCGACCAACGGCGTTACGCCGCAATAACCTGCCCGCAACAAACTCCCAAGAGGCTGCCCATGAGAAACGTGTTGTTGTTAGGTGGCAGTGGCTTTATCGGTAGCGCCGTCGCCGAAATGCTGACCAAGCGCGGCGACTTCGTGACCGTGCCAACGCGCGATCGCGAACGAGCCCGACAACTATTACTGCTGCCGACGTGCGATGTGGTGTCGGCCAATATTCACGATCCGGCAACCCTCGATCGGTTGGTGCGCACGCACGACGTGGTGATCAACTTGATCGGCACCCTGCACGGCGACTTCGAGCAGGTACATGTCGTGCTTGCTGCCGAGGTTGCCGAGGCCTGCGCTAAACATCACGTCGCGCGTTTGATTCAAATGAGCGCTCTCGGTGCTGACGTCAACGCGCCGAGCCAATACTTGCAATCGCGCGCACGCGGCGAGAGCCGCGTGCGCGACGTTGCTGACCGCACTGGTCTTGCCGTGACCCTATTTCGCCCGTCGGTGGTGTACGGTGAGCACGATAGATTTCTGAACATGTTTGCCAACCTGGTGAAGTGGTTTCCACTGATCCCGCTCGGCTCTCCCGGCGCGACGTTCCAGGTCGTGTGGGTCGAAGATGTGGCGCGCGCGATGGTTCTGGCAGTGGATTTGCCCGAGACCATCGGCAAGACCTATGCGCTGGTGGGTCCAAAGGTCTATACGCTGCGCCAGCTCATCGAATTTGTCATCGCGCAATCGGGCAAGCGCCGCGTGGTGCTCGGTCTGGGGCCGACGCTGTCGCGCTGGCAAGCCACGCTGTTCGAGTTTTTGCCGGGCAAGATTCTCACGCGCGACAACGTCTTGTCGATGCAAGTGCCAAATACCTCGAGCGAGAGCTATCCGGTCGTGTTCGGACACGCCGCACAGATGGAGGACATCGTTGGCGATTACCTGCATCAGGCGGCGTGCGGCCGCGCGCGTTATCAGCGGCTGCGCGAACGCGCAGC
>JBCKPM010000014.1:0-30055 GCA_038901675.1 Usitatibacteraceae bacterium
CCAGGCCCAGATAGGCCATCAACTGTGCCGCCTTGGCAAAGCGCTTCAGATCGCCGATCTCGGCTACCGTCGTCGTCGCGGTCAGTAATTGCACGCCACGCAGCACCATCAACGCTTCGATCACCGGCCACACCACCGAGGCGTGTGCCGCCTGCTCGATCTGTTTGTCCAGCGCCGACACCCGCTTGCCGCAATGGATGACGGTATCGATGTATTCCTGCATCACGATCTGCTGTACCGGGTGCTCAAACTTGACGGTTTCCAGCCAGCGAAAGTGGGCCTGCGTCCAATGACTCTTGCCTTCATGGCGTCGTCCGTGCCGGAGCAGGAAGGCGAGCAGCCGTTGCCGGGCGCGGCGTTCCAGATCTTTGATGTCGCCGCGTGCGCGGGTGAGATCGCGTAGTGCTTCGTGTTCGCCGTCGGGCACCCAGACTGCGGTAAGTTCGCCGGCGCGGTGCAGCCGGGCCAGCATGAGGCTGTCGCGCCGGTCGGTCTTGACCCGATCCCCGGCTTTCTTGGGGATCAACGAGGGGGCCACGACCTGACAGTCGTGTTTGAGCGACAGCAGTTGCCGGTGGATGCCGTAACCGCAGGGGCCGGCTTCGTAGCAAAATGAGAGTCGCGCGTCGCTGGCTTTGAGTTGATCGACCAACTTCGTGATCGCTTCCGGTGTGTTCACGATCTGACCGATAAAGCGCACTTCGCTCGACCGGCTATCGGCGACCGCGACCGCAATCGTTTTGCCGTGCACATCCATGCCTATGTACTTGATAAACTCTTCCATGACCTGTCCCCTCAATTTCGGCTCTGCGCCTGTGGTTGCAAGACCCCAAGCTTAATCCGTGTCGCTTGAGGTGTGGCAGGTCAATACATGATGTCTAGCAACGACGGGCGTTTTCGAGCAATATTGCTCGGGAGCGCCCGCCAATGCTAGTGTTTCGTATGGTGCGCCGTGCACACCATGAGCCCGGCATCGCACTATTGGTGCGCACGGCGCAGCCTACCGTTCAAACTTGACTGAGAGCACGATAGACGTCTGGGTTCGCTCGACGCCGTCCTGACGACCAACGGCATCGAGCGCGTCATCAAGTTCACTGGTGGTCTCTGCCTGCAACACCACCAGCACGTCGAATTCGCCAGAGATAGCGTAAATGCCGCTGACTGACGGCATCTTTCTCAGCTTCGAGTAGAGGCCATCTGCCTTGCGCGCGTCGATGCGCACCAGCGTGTGCGCGGTCACGCGGCTGCGCGCAAAATCAGGACTGAGACGAACCGTGTAACCCTCAATGACGCCGCCTGCTTCGAGCCGTCGAATGCGCTCTTGCACGGTCGCGCGCGCGAGTCCGAGTTCGCGCGCGATCTCGGCCACGCTCTGCCGCGCATTACGGCGCAAGATGTCCAATAGTGCGGTTTCTGCGCGGGTGAGTCCGCTACGGCTAGTGGAAAGTCTGCTCATTTAGTCACTATGCTTAACTTGGCCTACATTATGCCACTATTTACCCGCTGTTTTGTCTATTTAGACGCTACGAACTGGCAGGCGACACAGGTACAGTAGCCGCTATTCAATCTATTGTCTTGAAGGACACATCATGTTGCACGTCGCACTTATCGGAAGCGGAAAAATTGGCGAGGCCATCGTAACGCTGTTCAATACGCTGGGCGGCTACAAAGTCACCGTAGTCGACAAAGATGCAGCCCGACTCGCGCCGATGAAAGCGCTCGGTGCATCGATTCACGTCGCCGATGTCGCTACCGAAAATCTGGAGTCGGCGCTCAAGGGCGTTGATGTCATTCTTTCTGCCTGTCCGTTTTACCTGACGCCAGTGCTAGCCAAATTGGCGCGCAACATCAACGCGCACTACTTCGATCTGACCGAAGACGTTGCCAGCACGCGCATCGTCAAAGATATCGCACGCGACGCCAATACGGTGTTCATGCCGCAATGCGGCTTGGCACCGGGATTTATCTCGGTGGTGGGTTACGATTTATCCAAGAAATTCGATTCGTTGCGTGACGTCAACATGCGTGTCGGCGCGCTACCGATCTACCCGACCAACGCATTGAAGTACAACCTAACGTGGAGCACCGACGGTCTCATCAACGAGTACCTCAACCCCTGCGAATCCATCATTGGCGGCGTGCCGCGTGAAACGTCGCCACTGGAAGGGCTTGAGCATTTTCTGCTCGACGGGCTCGACTACGAAGCGTTCAACACCTCTGGCGGGCTTGGCACCTTGTGCGAGACGCTGGAAGGCAAGGTACAAAACCTGAACTACAAAACCGTGCGCTATCCCGGCCACTGCAACATCATCAAAATGCTGGTCAATGATCTCGGATTGGGTCAGCGGCGCGACGTGCTAAAAGACGTGTTGGAGACCGCGATTCCGATTACGCTGCAAGACGTCGTGCTGGTATTCGTGTCGGTGAGCGGTCAGCGTGATGGCCGTCTGGCGCAGGAGAGCTTTGCCAAAAAAATCTATGCCACGACGGTTGGTGGCAAACTGCTGTCTGCGATTCAGCTCACCACCGCCTCTGGCATCTGCACCATGGTTGACCTGTTGGCCAAGGGCGAACTCAAAGGTCGCGGCTTTGTCCGGCAAGAGTCAGTCTCATTGCCACAGTTTCTGAATAATCCCTACGGAAAATTTTACGCATGAGCACGCTCCTCACGCACCAAATCCTGCAGCAGCTTGGCGTCGATGTCGCCGCCCTGTCGGGATCGGACATCGTGGCGCACTCACCGATTGACGGCGAGCAACTGGCGACGCTACGTGCGGATCGCGAGGAGCACGTGCGGGCCAAAATTACGTCAGCCCAGCACGCGTTTCTGGTGTGGCGCGAAGTACCGGCACCGCGACGCGGTGAACTGGTGCGATTGTTTGGCAACGAACTTCGAGAGCACAAAGCAGCACTCGGTCAACTGGTGACCATTGAGTCCGGCAAGATATTGCAAGAGGGTTTAGGTGAAGTGCAGGAGATGATCGACATCTGCGATTTTGCGGTCGGCCTGTCACGCCAGCTCTATGGGCTGACCATCGCCACCGAACGGCCGAAGCATCGCATGATGGAGCAATGGCATCCACTCGGCTGCGTCGGTATTATCAGTGCGTTCAATTTTCCGGTCGCAGTCTGGGCGTGGAATGCGGCGCTGGCTTTGGTGTGTGGCGACAGCGTGGTGTGGAAACCTTCTGAGAAAACCCCGCTCACCGCGTTAGCGTGCCAAGCGTTGCTCGAACGCGCGCGCGCTAAATTCGCGATGGGTGGCAACGCGGCACCTGCGGGGCTTTCGCAAGTGCTTATCGGTCGCGCGAACGTCGGCGAATGGTTGGTCGAGGATGCCCGTATCGCGCTGGTATCCGCCACCGGCTCGACGCGCATGGGCCGCGCGGTCGCTGCTCGTGTCGCCGCGCGGCTAGGCCGCAGTCTTCTCGAACTCGGCGGCAACAACGCTGCGATCGTTACACCATCTGCTGACCTCGATTTGGTGCTGCCGGCGGCTTTGTTTTCGGCCGTCGGAACCGCCGGCCAGCGTTGCACCACGTTGCGGCGATTGATCGTCCACGAATCGGTCTATCCAACAGTGTTGACGCGCCTGAAGGCAGCCTATGAACACATTCGCATCGGCAATCCGTCCGAAGCGAACACACTGATCGGTCCGCTGATCGATGCAGCAGCGTTTACCGGCATGCAAACTGCGCTGCTCGCCGCCATCGCCCAAGGCGGCCGCGTGAGTGGCGGCCAGCGCACACTTGCCGACCAATTCCCAAATGCGCACTACGTCACACCAGCGATTGTGGAAATGCCGGATCAATCCGTGTGCGTACATCACGAAACATTCGCGCCAATCCTGTACCTATTGCGCTATCGCGATTTCGCGGACGCCATCAAAATGCAAAACGCCGTGCCGCAAGGATTGTCGTCGTCAATTTTCACCAACGACGTGCGGGAAGCGGAAATGTTTTTGTCCGCGGCAGGCAGCGACTGCGGCATTGCCAACGTCAACATCGGCACTTCTGGCGCGGAGATTGGCGGCGCGTTTGGCGGTGAAAAAGAAACCGGTGGTGGACGCGAGTCGGGCTCGGACAGTTGGAAGGCCTACATGCGGCGCGCCACGAATACCATCAACTACTCGAGCGAATTGCCGCTCGCACAGGGCATTGTATTTAACCTCATCGAGTAATGCGGCGAGCCGGAAGGCGGAATCCGATGCAACGGATTCGGTGAGAACCGGTGCGTCACTCGTGGGAGTCCTGTCGATGGCGGCGTGCGCGAGGAGACGATGGTCGTCTATCGTGAAGACGGATTGATGGTACGCCCGACAGGACTCGAACCTGTTACCCCCGGCTTAGAAGGCCGGTGCTCTATCCAGATGAGCTACGGGCGCGGATGATTTGCTTCGCGAATGAGGATTATGCGCGATGCCAAGTGTCAACTCAATGATGGCCACTGTGCCACGTGCCGCGCAGAGGCGGCACGGTTCGGTCGGCGCAGCACAAAACAGTTTGGCCTGCGAAGTCCCGCCCTCACCCCCCCCCGCCATCGAAGGCCGGTGCTCTATCCAGATGAGCTACGGGCGCGTGGAACTTGGTCGATCTGCAAATGGTGCGTGTATGGCGAAGGCCGTGCCGCGATAAATGGTCGGAGTGATAGGATTCGAACCTACGACATCTTGCTCCCAAAGCAAGCGCGCTACCGGGCTGCGCCACACTCCGACTGATACCAGAACAGGAAGAGATTATACCGGCACGTCGGCACTCTCACAACCTCGACCCAAAGAAATGGCCGCCGAAATAAAGTCTATATTCTGCGCGGGGATTTCCGGCATTTTTGCACCAAATCCCTCATGGATGCTTGCGTCGGGCGCGTCAGCCGCGTGAGCCGCGTGGGCAGATATTACAAATAGTATCAAGCGCTGCATGCACCGCACGGAGGACAGCGATGTGGCCACCACCCCAAGCGTGGGCGCGAGCGCGCCGCGCCCTCCAGTCGAACGATTTCGGCTGAAAGGCCAGGACGTAGGCAACCTCTTTACGTGGTCCTTGTACCGGGACCGCAAACGGATTGTCCGCATTGAATTCAGCGTGCGTCATGGGGAACCCGATCAACACGCCTGTTCTCGCATTAAATGCGGCTGTTGACGATACGATCATGGGATGTTCATCACGCATTTCTTTGCCCACCTGTGGGTTGTGATCAATCCACACGATATCGCCGCGGTCGGGAATGAAAGCAGTAGACCGTTTAGCAGTCATTCGATGCGTTCCCTACCAACCGGCGCGAAGGCCATCGCCTCGCTGCCGTGCCGCTGCGGGTCGAAGGCCGCAAGCATGTCGTCTAGGGTCGGCTCCGGCGTTAGCTCGACCACGATTCGCCCTGGCAGCACCACGACGCGAACTGGCGAGCCATGCGTTACGCCGGCAGCCGACGCGATTGGCTTGGTAAGGCGCAACGCGAGACCGTTGCCCCACGTGCCGATGTGGCCTTTAGCTGTCACTTGTGCGTTCGCCATAGTTGTACCCTCATTGGTCAAGCAAAGAATATCCACAAGTATGCACGCAAAGGCAGTCGGTGTCTACATTGGTATCTACACCTCGCCCCAAAGAAAAAGGCACTGCAGTCCAGTGCCTTTTTCAGTGGAATCCGCCGTCTGCTTACTGCGGCTGCGTGTCCGGTGTCACTGCTTCCGGCGCGGCTACTTCTGCACGTGGCGCTCTCGCTGGCGCCTCCAACAGCGCTTTCATCGACAAGCGAACGCGTCCCTTGTCGTCAGCTTCCAGCACCTTCACTTTGACGATCTGACCTACCTTGAGATGATCCGCAACCGCATTCACACGTTCGTGCGCAATTTGTGAAATGTGCAACAGGCCATCTTTGCCAGGCAACAACTGCACGATGGCACCGAAGTCGAGCAGACGCACGACCGGACCTTCGTAGATGCGCCCAACTTCAATTTCGGCCACGATGGCTTCGATGCGCTGCTTGGCCGCTTCGCCCGCTTCACCCGACAAACAGGCGATTGAAATCGTACCGTCGTCCTGGATGTCGATCTCCGTGCCGGTCTCGCGCGTAATCGCCTGGATGACGCTGCCGCCCTTGCCGATGACTTCACGAATCTTGTCCGGATGAATTTTGATCTTGATGATGCGCGGCGCAAATTGCGAAAGCTCTGAACGCGCCGTCGGCACCGCCTGTTTCATCAAACCAAGAATGTGCATACGGCCTTCACGCGCCTGTTTCAATGCCACATCCATGATCTCCTTGGTGATGCCGGTGATCTTGATGTCCATTTGCAGCGCAGTGATGCCTTGCTCCGTGCCGGCCACCTTGAAGTCCATATCGCCCAGATGATCTTCGTCACCCAGGATATCGGTCAGGACCGCAAACTTGCCGCCTTCCTTGATCAATCCCATCGCCACACCGGCGACGTGCGCTTTCAGCGGCACACCGGCGTCCATCAACGCAAGACAACCGCCGCACACCGAGGCCATGGATGACGAACCATTCGACTCGGTGATCTCAGAGACGACGCGCATCGCGTAACCAAACTCCGCTTCCGAAGGCAGCACCGCAATCAACGCGCGCTTGGCGAGACGGCCGTGGCCGATTTCGCGGCGCTTGGGCGAGCCGACGCGGCCGGTTTCACCCGTCGAGTACGGCGGGAAGTTGTAGTGAAACATGTAACGATCTTTGTACTCGCCCTGCAAGGCGTCGATGATTTGCGAGTCCTTCAGCGAACCGAGCGTTGCGACCACGATGGCCTGAGTTTCACCGCGCGTAAACAACACTGAACCGTGGGTGCGTGGCAAAACTGATGTACGAATCGAAATCGGGCGTACGGTACGCGTGTCGCGGCCGTCGATGCGTGGCTCACCGTTGAGGATTTGACCGCGCACGATTTTCGATTCAATCGCAAACAGCAGCGATGAGACGGTGTTCTTGTCTGGCGCACCGTCGACACCTGTGCACAGCGCTGCGATGACGCGCTTGTTGATCTCGGAAAGTTTTTCCTGACGTGCGCTCTTCGACTTGATACGAAACGCTTCGTTCAAATCATTTGCCGCCATGGTGTTGATCTGATCGATCAACGCTTGTGGCGGCGACGGCGGCGTCCATGCCCACGCGTCTTTACCGGCTTCGTCCGCCAGATCGAGAATGGCAGCGATCACCGCCTGCTGCTGTTCGTGACCATACACAACCGCGCCGAGCATGATGTCTTCCGGCAATTCCATCGCTTCGGACTCGACCATCAACACTGCGGTGTCCGTACCGGCCACGATCAAATTCAGCTTCGATGTTTCGAGTTCCGTCTTGGTCGGATTCAACAGGTACTGCCCATCGAAGTATCCAACTCGCGCCGCACCGATTGGGCCATCGAACGGCAAGCCAGCCAGCGTGACTGCCGCTGACGCGCCAATCATGGCGGGAATGTCGGAATCGATTTCCGGGTCAATCGACAACACTGTTGCGATGATTTGCACTTCGTTGTAGAAGCCATCCGGAAACAGCGGGCGCAGCGGGCGATCAATCAATCGGCTGGTGAGGACTTCCTTTTCTGAAGGACGACCTTCGCGCCTAAAAAAACCACCGGGGATCTTGCCCGCGGCAAATGTTTTTTCCTGATAGTCGACCGTCAGCGGGAAAAAATCCTGGCCTTCCTTAGCGTCTTTGCGTGCAACGCAAGTCACGAGAACAACGGTGTCGTCGAGCGACACCAGCACCGCGCCGTCGGCCTGGCGAGCGATCTCGCCGGTTTCAATGGTCAGCGTGTGCCGTCCGTACTGCAATGTCTTCTTGATGGCTTTCATTCGGGAATTCCCTTGATGTTTGCTGTTAAGTTAAATCGGTCGCATGCTGTGTCGGTAATGTTGCGTCACTCCAAACGGAAGCCGGCGCGGCAAATCGACAATACGAAAGTGAAAAAGCCCCGCTGCCAGTTTTTTGGACAGGGGGCTCATCTGCATCAGGTGCTCCGCTTACTTACGCAAGCCGAGTTTGTCGAGCAAGGAACGATAAGTGTCAAGCTTGGTTCGCTTGAGGTAATCGAGCAGGCTACGGCGCTTCGAGACCATCCGCAGCAGGCCACGGCGTCCGTGGTGATCCTTGCTGTGTAGCTTGAAATGGTCAGTGAGTTCGTTGATCCGGTTGGTGAGCAATGCAACTTGCACTTCCGGGGAACCCGTGTCGCCTTTGGCACGAGCGTGTTGCGCGATAACGTCGGCCGTTCTAGCGGTGGTCGTCATGATTATTCCTGTCAAATCAAACACCCTGTCGTGAGTGATTACGGCGTTCGGAACTGTTCCTACTGGCAAGACCGTGATTATAGCGGGAAACGCCCAAAAATGGCAACAAAATCAATCGCTTTGGTGTCATTGGTGACGGCTTCAAGGGCCTGCCATGACCCGCGTCGGTGACAATCTCACGCCCGACGGAAATTGCGCGGCTTGACCGACCCCGAGAAACTTGCCCTGTGTGTCGAACACCGCGCATTCGCCGCCCGGCATGTCAGGTGCCGGATCGGTGTGGTCGAGACCTACCCAACCGCCGTGACAAAAGATGGTGGCGTCGTCCTCTCGCAGCACCTGCGTCGCGAGTCCGCTACACAGTGATTGGGGCGGCAGCAGCATCACATCTCGCGCCTTTTCCTCGCCTTCGGTGAGTTCGACCAGTGTATGGGCGTCAGCGAGGTTGAATCCGCCGGTCCGTGTGCGCCGCAATCCGGTCAAGTGTGCGCCGCACCCTAAGACAGCACCGAGGTCCTCGGCCAGCACGCGAATGTAGGTTCCCTTACTCACATCGACATCAAACACCAACTCGGCACCGGCCAGTGAAACCAACGAAATCGCATAAATCGTAATTGGGCGCGGCGCTCGCGCGACGTCGAGCCCCTTGCGTGCCCACTTATAGAGCGGGACGCCGTCGTGCTTGAGCGCCGAATACATGGGTGGCGTTTGCAGTTGCTCACCAACAAACCGCTGAAGCGCTGCTTGTGCCTTCGCGTCGTCGACTTCGACTGAGCCTCTGACCGTGATGACGCCCTCAGTGTCGCCCGTGCTGCTCACTTCGCCCAGCTTCATGGTGGCGCGGTAGGACTTGCGCGCGTCGAGCATGAAACGTGAAAACTTGGTCGCTTCCCCAAAGCAAATCGGCAGCAGCCCGGTCGCGAATGGGTCCAGCGTGCCAGTGTGCCCCGCCTTTTCTGCGCGATAGATACGCTTGGCCGCGGCCATGGCTTGGGTTGACGACAACCCGGCGGGCTTATCGAGTAGCAGCACGCCGCTAACGTCACGGCGAACGATAGCGGGGTGGCTTTCAGCCATGACGCCTTGCGAGAGTGGCGCGCCGCTCAAGTGGCAGGCGCATCCCCATCCTGGGGGTGCTTGGCGTCGTCGGCTACCGCGTCGGTGATCAATTTTGACAAGTGCACACCGCGCTCGATGGAGTGATCGACTTCGAAATGCAGCGCCGGCACAGTGCGGATGGTCAGGCGCTTGGCAAGCTGCATACGCAAGAATCCTGCCGCGCTGTTGAGCCCTTTCCTGCAAGACTCCGCCTGCGTCGCATTGCCAAGTTGCGTAAAAAAAATCTTCGCGTGCGAGTTATCGCGCGCCAAATCGACGCCGGTCAGCGTCACCATCGACACGCGTGGATCGCGCATCTCCAAGCGGATGAATTCCGCAAGTTCGCGCTGAATCTGATCAGCAATCTTGCGGTTTCGTGCTTCAGACAAAGGATTTCACCAGTTGGTCGGAATGGATCAGGCGAGCGTACGCGCAACTTCAGTGGTTTCGAATGACTCCACCTGATCGCCTTCTTTGATGTCGTCAAAACCCTTGATCGACAAGCCGCACTCGAAGCCGACCTTGACGTCCTTGACGTCGTCTTTGAAGCGCTTAAGTGATTCCAACTCGCCGGTGAAAATCACCACACCATCGCGCAACAGCCGAATCGATGCGCCGCGCTTGATCAGACCATCGAGCACAAAACACCCGGCGACCGCGCCAACCTTGGAGATCTTGAAGACATTGCGAATTTCGACTAGTCCAAGTACGACTTCTTTGATTTCCGGTGACAGCAGCCCGCCCAACGCCGCTTTTACGTCGTCGACCGCTTCGTAAATGATATTGTAGTAACGCACCTGAACGCCGGAGGTTTGGACTAGCTTGCGTGCGCTAGCATCGGCACGAACGTTGAATCCGATAATCACGGCTTTCGAGGCCAGCGCCAAGTTGACGTCCGACTCGGTGATCGCGCCGACCGCGGCGTGCACGACGTTGACCTTGACTTCGTTGGTGGTCAGCTGGGCGAGCGCGTGCGAAAGACCTTCATACGAGCCTTGTACGTCAGCTTTGATGATGACGGTCAACGACTTTACGGCACCTTCACCCATTTGCTCGAACACGTTTTCAAGCTTCGCCGCCTGCCGCTTTGCCAACTTCACATCGCGGTACTTGCCTTGACGGAACTGAGCGATCTCGCGCGCCTTGCGTTCATCATTGAGTACCATCATGTCTTCGCCGGCGCCCGGCACATCGGTCAACCCTTGCACCTCGACCGGAATCGACGGTCCAGCGGAGTCGATGCTCTTGCCGTCTTCGTCGATCATGGCTCTGACCCGGCCGAACACGCCGCCGGCGAGCAACATGTCGCCCTTCTTCAGCGTGCCTGACATCACCAGCACGGTTGCAACCGGGCCGCGACCTTTGTCCAAGCGCGCTTCAAGCACCACGCCTCGTGCGGGCGCGTCGGTAACAGCCTTGAGTTCGGCCACTTCAGCCACCAGCAAAATTGTCTCAAGCAGTGCGTCGATGCCTGCTCCGGTTTTGGCAGACACCGGCACGAACATCACGTCACCACCGTACTCTTCGGGCAATACGTCATTGGCGACGAGGTCTTGGCGCACCCGCTCAAAATTGGCTTCGGGCTTGTCGACCTTGTTGATGGCGACAATCATCGGCACCTTCGCCGCCTTGGCGTGCGCAATCGCCTCTTTGGTTTGTGGCATGACGCCGTCATCAGCCGCCACGACCAGAATTACGATGTCGGTAATTTGCGACCCGCGGGCACGCATGGCCGTGAAGGCCTCGTGACCAGGCGTGTCAAGAAAGGTAATCGCACCCTTCGGCGTTTGCACGTGGTAGGCACCGATGTGCTGCGTGATGCCGCCCGCTTCACCGGAGGCAACACGTGCGGTGCGAATCTTGTCGAGCAACGACGTTTTGCCGTGATCGACGTGTCCCATGATGGTCACCACTGGCGGGCGCGTGATCATGTCCTCCGGTTTGTGTTCAATCGCCTCGACCAGATACGCCTCCGGATCATCGGCCTTAGCCGCACTGGCGTTGTGCCCCATCTCTTCGACCACCAGAATCGCGGTTTCCTGATCAAGCACCTGATTGATGGTCACCATCGAGCCCAGCTTCATCATGGTCTTGATCACTTCTGCAGCTTTAAGCGCCATTTTCTGCGCGAGTTCGCCGACGGTAATTGTTTCTGGCACCAACACCTCACGCACCACCGGCTCTGAAGCCGTCTGTGAACTCGTGGAATCAGGATCTTCGTGATGCGCTTTGGCGCGACGGCCACGCCAGCCTTCCCGCCCGCCGGAGGCGTCGCCGCGTGTTTTGATGCCACGCCGCCTGTTGGCGTCGTCAGCCCAAGTGGAGCCGGTCTTGGTCGCTTTCTTGGCTGGTTTTTTGTCAACTTTTACTTTGCCATCCGCGTCCTTGATGACAGGCCGATGCAATGTACCTTCGGTCGGCGGCGCATCTTTTTTGAGCATTTTGAGCACGACGCGCTCGCCGATACGCGGCCGGTTAGGATCCACGATGATGGTGCCTTTGGTTGCCGGTGACGCGCCGATGCCGTCGAGAGCCTTGGCAGTTACAACCTCGCCTTCCGCCCCCTTCGCGGTGGTCGTTGCCGCGCCCTTGGCGGTTGGCGTCGCATCAGTCTGGCTGGCAGCCGCAGCGGCGGCGGCCTCTTCCTCGATGACTTTCTTGGTGCGACGTTTGGGAGCCTGGATCTTTGCACGCTCCTCGGCCTGCTTGGCGAGCAACGCCGCCATGCGGTCTTCCTCGGTCTTGCGCTTGGCCAATTCCTCGTCGTTGATGATCGGCTGCGGCGGCTCAGCCGGAACGTCAACCGGCACCTCGGCGTTTGGGTCAACTTTGATGAAAGTGCGTTTTTTTCTGACCTCAACCCGAATCGTGCGCGCCTTGCCAGTCGCGTCGCTTTTCTTGATTTCCGAGGTGTGCTTGCGCGTCAAGGTAATTTTCTTTTTTTCGTCCTTGTGACCGTGCGACTCTTGAAGATACGCGAGCAGGCGCGTCTTGTCCGCCTCGGCCAGACGATCATCTGGCGCAGACTTGGCGACTCCAGCCGACTTCAGTTGCTCGATGAGGAGCGCCGGCGTCAGTTTGAGTTCCTTGGCGAATTGTTCAACGGTCGTTTGTGCCATGCGTTACCTTGTTTCTACGTACTAGATATGCGGTTAGAAAAGTCCGACACGTGATCAGGCAGACTCGGTCGCGAACCACGGGGCTCTGGCAGTCATGATAAGTTCCTTGGCACGCTCAGCTTCCATGCCGGTCATCTCTGTCAGTTCGTCAATCGCGAGATCGGCAAGGTCTTCCATGGTGCGAACGCCCTTGGAAGCAAGTTGACGCGCTGTCTCGGTATCCATGCCTTCCATCGACAACAGGTCTTCCGATCCCGTTTCCATGGTTTCTTCCGACTTGATGGCGTCAGTGACGAGCGCATCGCGTGCGCGACGACGCAGCTCGTTGACCGTATCTTCGTCAAACGCTTCGATTTCGAGCATCTCGCTCAAAGGCACGTACGCCACTTCTTCTAGGTTACTGAAGCCTTCGGCGATGAGGATTTGCGCAACTTCTTCGTCGACGTCGAGCTTTTCGATGAACAACTGCTGAATCGACTGCTGCTCAGTGGAACGACGTTCGTTGGCGGTTTCCTCGGTCATGATGTTCAACTGCCATCCGGTCAGTTCAGACGCCAGGCGCACGTTCTGGCCACCGCGGCCAATCGCCTGTGCCAACTGCTCTTCATCAACGACGACGTCCATCGAGTGCTTCTCTTCGTCGACGATGATCGATGACACTTCGGCTGGTGCCAACGCGTTGATCACGAACTGCGCCGGATCGGCCGACCACAAAATAATATCGACACGTTCACCGGCGAGCTCACCGGTTACCGCTTGCACGCGCGAACCGCGCATGCCGACACAAGTGCCGATCGGATCGACCCGTGGGTCGTTCGATTTGACGGCGATTTTCGCTCGCATGCCTGGGTCTCGGGCGGCAGCTTTGATCTCCAGCAGGCCTTCTTCAATTTCCGGCACTTCGAGTTCGAACAACAGCTTGATGAAATCCGGCGAGATGCGCGACAACACCAATTGTGGGCCGCGCAAGTTGCGGTCAATCTTGAGCAAGAACGCGCGCACACGATCGCCGACACGTAAATTTTCCTTCGGGATCAGCTCGGACTTTGGCAACAACGCTTCGATGCGACCGGATTCGACAATCACGTTGCCGCGTTCCATGCGCTTGACGGTTCCAGTGACCAGTTGCTCATCGCGCGCCAAAAAGTCCTGCAGAATTTGCTCACGTTCTGCGTCGCGAATTTTTTGCAAAATGACCTGTTTGGCGGTCTGGGCACCGATGCGACCGAAATCGACCGCCTCGAGCGTCTCTTCGATGACGTCACCGAGTTGCAGATCCTCACCGCGCTCGGGAGCATCGGTAATCGCGATCTGGTGCGCCGGTTCCTCGTGCTCCTCATCAGGCACCACGGTCCAGCGACGGAATGCGCTGTATTCGCCAGTCAGGCGATCAACCTCGACACGAACGTCCGCCTCTTCCTGGAGGATCCTGTCCGCAAACTTTCGTTTGGTCGCGGACGCCAGCGCCATTTCAAGCGCGATGAAGACGGTCTCCCGCGGAACGCTTTTTTCCCGGGCAAGTGCGTCAACCAGCAACAGAATTTCTCGACTCATCTTTACGTCTCCGTCTCATTCGGCGCAACCGCATTGCGGCACGCCCATGTCATTTCTAGATCTGCGGGATCAGGCGAGCTTTCTCGATCTGACCTATTTTCACCCGCACAGTTTTTTTGACTGCTCCCGCTATGCCCGTCGTTGTTTCGCTCGCCTTTTTCGGCTTCGCGCGCTTCACAGTTGTCGCCGATGGCTGGTCCGCATCCGAGAGTGAAAACACCACGTCGTCGTCGATGACATCGAATACCAAGGCGTCGAATCGCTTGCGACTGTCGACAAGTGTATTCAGGCGAACCCGAACCGGCTGACCGCGAAAACGCAAGAAATCCTTGGCCGACTTCAAAATTCTGTCGAGCCCAGGCGACGAAATCTCGAGTCGCTCATACTCAACATTCTCGACCGTGAGCGCGTGCGACAGCTGGTTACTGACCTTCGTGCAGTCGTCCACGGTGACAAAACCGCGTCCTTCCGGCCGATCAATAAACACTCTGAGCAGCCCGCGCGGGGCTCGCTCAATCTCCACGAGTTCCAGGGAGCAACTCGTCAGCGCGTCGTTTATGATTTTTTCCAGGCTAGCCAATCTACAATTCCTTTGCGCGTACTCCTTGCGCCAAGGTCGTACATCGGCGGTGCCAACGGCGCTTTCGCACCCGCTGTCCTAACTGACACCCGCACCAAGAAAACGCAAGAAAAAAAATGGGCCGAAGCCCACGTGAAAATTATACCACTGCGCACTAACCAGACGTGTAGTTTTTGGCCCGCGCAGAGCCCGCTCTAGCGCCGAGTCGTGTTTCGGCACGCACAGCACACGGCAAAACCAAGAGTGCAATATTGCAACAAACCCAGCCAAAACCGGAGTTTCGGGTCACCTGATGCGCGTCCGCCATTATAATGGTTGCATTGTGACCCGCAGGGTTGCGTTTTCGTTGGCTATCGTGCTGTTGCTCGTTAAGTTGTAGGGTGCACATTGGTGGTGCTGGGACGGGCTTAAAACCTCGGCACCGGCGGCTCGTCCAGACGCACGCTTCAGACCCCTCGTTTCACCTTCAATTTCAATTTATCTGGAGTCTTATTGTGAACAATAAAAAAGCTAAACCGTTGAACACGTCCGCACGTGTGTCGACGATTGCATCGCTGGTGCTGAGCGCAATCGCGCTTCAAGTGGCGACGTCGCCTTCGGCTTTCGCGCAAGCCACGCCACCTGCGTCGGCAGAAGCCAAGCAGGAAGCAGACAAGGCAGCAAAGAAGGAACAGTCAGCCGAAAAAATTATCGTGACAGGCTCGCGCATTTTCCGCGCTGGTTTTGACACGCTTGAGCCTGCGGTTGTTGTAACGCGCAAGGACATGGAGTCGCAGGGCATCACTAACATCGCCGACGCCTTGCGTATCCCGGGTTTCGGCGCGGGTGTGACACCAGAGGGGGGGCAGAGCACGTTTGGCGTCGCAGTCAACTTCGTCAACCGCTTCGGCTTGGGGAGCAATCGCACGTTGAGCCTCATCAACGGTCGCCGCGTGGTTTCAGCAAATACGCCGTCAATCTTTGGTCCGGCCGGCCCGGGCATACAGGTTGACCTCAACGTCATCCCGACGCAAATAGTTGAACGCATTGAGAGTCTGGCCATTGGTGGCGCGCCAACCTATGGTGCAGACGCGATCGCGGGCGTTGTCAACATTGTGACCCGTAAGGATTTTGAGGGCTTGGAAGCGAACTCGACCTACGGCCTGAGCAGCAGGAACGACGCGAAGCGCTACAACCTTGGCGTGCTGTGGGGCAAGAACTTTGTGGACAAGCGCGCGAATCTGACGTTTTCCTATGTTTACGACCAGCAAGACGGTGTGCTACAGACCGCACGCCCGCGATTCGCGAGATCGCTTTCGTTTCAACCCAATCCGTGTCTGAACGGGCCATCTTCCATCGCGACGACGCAACCCGGCCGCACGCCTGCTACTGACGGTCGCGTCAATACCGGCATTCCGTTCCAGACTTGCCTGCCAACTGCCGCAACAGACGGCATTGCCAATTCCGTTTTGATTGAAAACCTTCGCTTTTTCACGTTTACCGGTGGCGGGGTGCTTTTCCCCGCAACGGGCGCATTCAATTTGGCTGACGGTCGCTTGCGCGGATTCGGCACCAACCAAACCAACTACTTGCATTTCAATTCGTCTGGTGCGCTGGTGGCCTACAACCCGGGGGTCAACTTCGGTACGCAAAACGCGTCTGGTGGTGACGGCTTCAACCTCACCGAAACTGCCCAGATCACATCAGATCTGAAGCGCCATACTGCCAACCTGTTTGGCACCGTCAAATTGACCAATGACATTGAGGCTTTCTACGAAGGCCTGCTGTATCAGGCCAAGGGCGTGGAGCTGATCGACCAATCGATCTACAACGTCAACCTGTTTGGCGGCGCAAGTGCAATGGTTACCTTCCCGTCGAACTATCCTCTGCTCAATGCCGCTTCGCAGGCGACCTTGGCGACCAATGGCATCACGTCATTCCGGCTCGGGCGTGCCTCGCGTGATTTGGTCAACAACAACGCTTGGAGCGAAACGACCCTGCGCCGCTCCGTCATCGGTGCGCGCGGCGGGTTTAACATCGGCTCCAAGAGTTTCAATTGGGAAGTTTCGGGAAACTTTGGCACCAACGAGGCGACCTTCTTCGCGAACGTGTTGAATCAGCAGAATTTCGTCAACGCGCTCAACGTGACGCGTAACGCAGCCGGCAATGTCGTTTGCACGACAACACCTACGCCTGGTCTCATCATTCCAGTTGCGCCTGCGCCGCAAACTTTTGCGCGCCCGGTCGCGGATCCTCGCTGCGTTCCACTCAACTGGTTCGGCGAAGGTATCCCTAGCGCTGAGGTGAAAGCCTATCTGACTGGTCAAACCAGAACAGAAAGCAAGCTCGAACAAGAGGTGTGGAACGCGAACATCGGTGGTTCGCCAGTTGACATCTGGAGTGGCCCGGTGTCGATGAACATCGGTTTCGAGCGCCGCACTGAAAAAGGTACGTTCACGCCAGACGCCTTCCAAGAAGCCGGCCTTGGCCGCGCCGTACAGATTCTTGGCAATCAGGGCAAGTACAGCACCAAGGAAGTGTTTGGTGAGGTAGTTGTTCCGCTTGTCGATTCGGCGAAGAACATACCATTCCTGAATCGCTTGGATCTGACCGGCAAGTTTCGTCGCGTCGACAGCACCGTAAACGGCGTAGCGGATACCTACACCTACGGTTTCCAATGGCGCCCGATTTCTGACGTTGAGTTTCGCGGCAACTATACGCAGGCTTTGCGCTCACCGGCGGTTACTGAGCTCTTCACGCCCGTGTCCAACATCTTCACATTCGTGCCGGATCCATGCGATTCGCGAAACGTTGCGGGCGGAACGAATCCTCCGGTGCGCGCAGCGAGCTGTGCTGACTTCTACCGTCAGTTTAACTTGAACCCGTCCACATTCCAGTCGAACGCTGTCACGGCAACGATTCCTGGAACCTTGAGTGGTAGCCCGACGTTGCAGAACGAGCGCTCGGAGGCGAAGACAGTCGGCATCGTGTTGCAGCCGCGCTGGATCCGCGGACTGCGCATGTCGATGGATTACTACACGATCGAAATCTCCAACACGATCACGAATTTGAACGCCGCCGCCATTGCGACCGGCTGTTACGACAATCCGGACAGAGGAAACGCGTTCTGCGAACGCATCACGCGTGACGCCGCAGGCCAGATCACCGGCATCCGCACCGGTTTCGTCAACGGTGGTATCCTGAATTATTCGGGTGCGGCGATCGAAGCGCAGTACATCGCGGACCTTGCGCGCGACTGGGGCATCCCGTTCGGCGGACAAGCCAGTTTTGCCGTGAGCAATTCACGGGCGACCCGCTTCAAGAGTTCGGCCAATAATGTGACGACGACCGACTCGCTCGGCACCATCGGTATACCGGTGAACCAAACGTCAGTTAATTTGGGCTATCGCAAAGGTCCGGTGGAATTCACCATGAACGGCAGCTACATTGGGCCGAGCCTGTTCTCGACTACCAATACCCCGGAAACGCTAGATATCCTCAAGGTTGATTCTTACTGGCTATGGGGTGCGGGTGGCCGTTACACGATCAACAAGAATTTGGTGGTTCGCATGTCGGTCAACAATCTGTTCGACAAAGAGCCACCGTTCCCACTCGCTGGTGGCGGGATCGGTGTCTACGACATTCTGGGTCGTCGCTACAGCGTGTCGCTCGGCTACAAGTTCTAGCCATTCGTGTTCGCCACGCGGATGAGAAAGGGGGCTTCGGCCCCCTTTTTTATTGTCCGTTCCAACGGTGGCCTCTGGTTGTTACCTCGCCTCGACCGGCTTGACACTTGCGTATCTGGGCCGTTTGCCAAGTTCGCGCGTGAACCACCATCGACGTCGGCACTAGCTACAAGGGCATCAAGAACGTGACCTTGGCTCCCGTGATTCGCAACGTCGAGAACCGCCGTGCGCCGTATGACCAGAACCAAACCACGCTCGGCTTCAACCCTTCGTACCACAATCCGCTGGGAGCCAATGCCAACGTATCGGTGACCTACCGCTTCAAGTAAGCCGCCGGATTGACCAATAAAAAACTGGGGCGCTGCCCCCGTTTTTTTCGCCCAGCAATTCCGTCTAGAACATCGAATCGCTCCCGCCCGCTGTTGCAATCCCGCAACAGCCAGTCACTTTGACCCTCACCGGAGCGCTTTTTGACGTGGTGAAAGTTACAATCAGCCGTCTTTTGGTCGCGTTTTGTCCAGTTGCCTCGCGAATTGCGGCGCAGTGGGGCGGGCGTGACGTGAGCACCATTTTATTTCACCCGAAAATTTCCCACCACGAGGTAATTTATGCAGAACTTCAAACCACGCGTACTCATCTGCGCCCTGACTGCGGTCGGTGCCTTTGGTGCGATGTCCGTCGGCACTGCGTTCGCGCAAGCCGCTCCAAGCCCGGACGAAAAATCCGAGCCCAAGAGTCAGGCCGTCGAAAAGGTCACTATTACGGGTTCGCGCATCACGCGCGACACCTTTAACTCCGCTTCGCCGGTCCAAATCATCACGCGCGAGGAAACCACCCTTGCCGGTTTCAGTTCAGTCGCAGAGTCCTTGCAATCCACTTCGGTCACCGCCGGCGGGGCGCAAATCAACAATGCCTTCGGTGGCTTTGTGACCGACGGCGGTCCTGGTGCCAATACGCTCTCGCTGCGTGGTCTTGGTGCCACCCGCACGCTGATACTACTCAATGGCCGCCGGGTTTCACCTGCCGGTTCGCGTGGTTCCGTCGGTTCGGCTGACCTGAACGTGTTGCCGAGTTCGATTATAGATCGCATCGAAATTCTCAAGGACGGTGCTTCGTCGATCTATGGTTCCGACGCAGTCGCGGGCGTGGTCAACATCATCACCCGCAAGAACCTCAAGGGATTTGTCGTAGACAGCCAATATAACACTACCGATGCGGGCGGCGGCGAGCAAAAGCGTCTCTCCGTTGCTTGGGGTGGTACCGGTGACCGCTGGTACCTCACCGGTTCTGTGGAATTGTACGGTCGCAAGGAAATCACGCTAGGACAGCGCGACTGGACGGCGTGCCAGACCGATTACCGGCGCACATCCAGCGGCGGAATCGTCGGTGAGTGGGGCAGCCTAGACCCCATCGACCCGCTTACCGGCCAGTCGAAGTGTTACTCCATCACCGGCGCAGGCAACAACGGCGTCACCATCAACACTATCGGCACCGGCAATATAACGGGCGTGGGTGCTGCCGGCACGGTCGGTACGATATTTAACCGCTGGCGTCCGAACTCCGGCGTCACCACGGGTCTGGTCGGCTACGAGGGCG
Source organism: Usitatibacteraceae bacterium (assembly GCA_038901675.1). GTDB lineage: Bacteria > Pseudomonadota > Gammaproteobacteria > Burkholderiales > Usitatibacteraceae > UKL13-2. The sequence goes on from JBCKPM010000014.1 coordinate 19,853, forward strand.
TAGGCGGCGGCGCCACCAGTCTCGCTCCCCGCGACACGTTCGAACCGCGGCTGTTGAACCGGTCGTTGATCTCAGCGGTCGACACGAAAACGGCCTTTGTACAGGGCGGGTATGACCTTCATGCGCTGGGCAATGGCGAAGTTTACTTTGAGGCGCTGGTCAACAATCGCGAGTCTCGTTCGACCGGTTACAGGCAGTTGTCGCTGGATTACGCGCGCGGCAGCCCGCTGCTGCCGGCCAATCTATCCGCGACACCGGTTGTCCAGTCAGCGCCCACTATCATCACCAATGGACTGCCGTTACAGGTTCGTGCCTTCATTGGCTTCGGCAACGATCGCACCCAAACGGATGTGGATTACAACAAGGTGATTGGTGGCCTGCGGGGCAGCTTGCCGTGGTCGGACTGGACTTACGACATCTCCATCAGCCAGGCGAAAGCGGATGCCAGCTATACGTTCTACCAATTTCTGACCAATCGTTTGGCGCAGAGCTTGGACGTGGTCGCCAGTGGCGGCGGCTTCGTCTGCCGCAATCCGGCGGGCGGTTGTGTGGCGGCACCGGCATTGAGCAGCGCGGTAATCGGCGGCGTACTACCGCGGGCTTGGGTTAATTATGTCTCTATGCCCGACACCGGTAACACCACGTACAAGGAATCCACATTCAACTTTAACACCGCCGGCACACTGTTTTCGCTGCCTTACGGTAAGGCTCGCGGTGCCTTCGGCGCGGAGTATCGTCGCGCAGAAATCGATGACACGCCGTCGATCAACATGCAGACCAGTAATGTGTACAATTTTAGCTCAGCGACTATCACTCGCGGCAAGGATGCCGTCCGGGAAATCTATGGCGAGCTGGAATTTCCGCTGCTCGCCGGCTTAAAAGGCGCAGAGGAACTGACCGTCAACGTTTCCGGTCGCTGGACCGATTACAAGTCCTACGGTAGTGACACCACCTACAAACTTGGTCTACTCTATACGCCCGTCAAGTGGTTGACTTTGCGCGGAGCACAGGGCACGTCGTACCGCGCCCCTGCGCTGTTCGAACAGTTCCTGGGCTCTACCAGCGGCTTTCTGGCCGCTCAGGGCGATCCCTGCAACAATTATGGCGCCGGCGACCCGACCTCGGTGAGGTCCAGAAACTGTGCCAGTGAGGGCTTGCCGGGTAACTTCTTGGCCACTAGCAGCATCCAGGTCAACGTCATTGGTGGGGCCGCTGCTGGGTTAAAAGCCGAAACATCGGAGAATCGCACCTTCGGCATAGTAATCCAGCCCGCGCTGCCTGCTGTTATCGGCGACATCTCGTTCGCGGTCGATTACTTCGACATCAAGGTGGACAACGGTGTAAGCCGTGTCGGTGCCGGCGGCATATTGAGCCTGTGCTACAACGATCCAGCGTTTATGTCTGGGGCGGGCTTCTGCCGGCTGATCACGCGCGCACCGGCAGGAAGCAATCGCGCCCTGACGGTCAACGACAGTTACATCAACCTGTCGTCCAATATCGTGAGCGGCTATGACTTCACGGTGCGTTACACCCGCAATATCGGCCCAGGCAAGTTCCGCGCCAACGCCCTGATCACCCAGTACAAGGAGCAATCGAGTAGGTTATTTCCGACTGATCCGCGGGTCAATTTTAACGGGTTGTTAAACGCGCCGAAAATGACCGGCAACCTTGCTCTGTCCTACAAAGTCAAGGGTTGGACGACTCACTACGGTCTGGATTGGATCGACGCCATGTCCTCGTACGCTTTTTTCGGGCAGGATCCTGCAACGAGCACTTTCAAGATGGACACGCCCCACTACTTCCTGCACCACTACTCCGTGCAGTACAATGGCGACAAGTGGTCGGCAACGCTGGGCGTGCGCAATGCGGCTGACAAAAAGCCACCTTCCATCTCGCAAGGCTTTGCCAATCGCGTAGGTAACGCGCCCCTGTACAGTGGCTTCGACTACTTCGGTCGTAGCTTCTTCCTGAACGTCAGCAAGTCGTTCTAAGGCCGACTCGGCAATTCGTCGGCCGCAGCGCGCCACGTTGCTTCTCTGGAGCAACGTGGCGTTGTTTTTTTCCCAACGCTGACAGCAAGGAGAAGTGTCACTATGCGTTCAATATCAAGTTTGTTGAGGCTGGTGTTCGCCATCACCCTCACGACTCTCATGTGCGTGGCCCACGCCAAACCCCTTGCGCCCTCGATCGAGCAATTGGCCGCGTTTCCCAAGATGTCGGGATTCTCGCTCTCGCCCGACGGGAAACATTTGGCTGCACTGGAAAGCCGCGGGGAGGATCGCGTCATCCTGGTTTGGAAGACCGACGCCCTCAACAAAGCGCCGACCGTGATCGGCTCAAGCAAGATGAAGATCAACGGGGCGCAATTCATCAAGAACGACCTGCTGGCCGTTTCGATGTGGCAACTCTACGATGCGCGCACCGACAAGATAATCAAGACATTCGTCAACAAGCTGTTTTTCACCGACCTCGAAGGCAAGAACTGGAACGAACCCATGCCTCAAGCGCGCGCGATGAGCTACGCCGCTGACCGGGAGAAAGCGCTTTCCAATCCGACTGTGCTGGATATTCTGCCAAATGACCCGGATCATATCCTGGCGATCAACCGCTTTGGCAGCGGTTCGGGCGATGTATTCAAAGTCAACGTGCGCAGCAATCGTTCCGCTCGTATCCAGCGGTCAGATGCAAATATCGGTGGCTATGTGACCAATCTAGATGGCAATCTCGCCGCCAGGTTCAGGCAGGATATCGACGGCACAGGCGCATTCATCGCCGCAGAATTCCAGCAGCCCAATTCCGGGAAATGGTCGGAACACTTCCGCTCCTACGTCAAGGATCGCAACGTGACCGAAATCGTGGGTTTTTCGAAAGATCCCAACATCGCTTTCATCCGCAGCAATGTCGTGGCGGACAAATCCACCATCTACGAATACGACATTGCTGCGCGCACGCGCAAGGAAGTTCTGTTCCAGCACCGTTTCTTCGATGCCGGCCAAGTGTTGATCAACAGAGCAAAGAGTTCTGTCACCGACAGCATGGCCTTCGGTGACATACTCGGCATTACCTACAATGGCCCGCGCGGCGCGAATAGCGATGTGTTGTGGACCGCGCCCAAGGTGAAAGTGCTGGACAAGAGCATCCGAGACGCGCTCGGCATCCGGCTACAATCCATGAAGTTGACCGATCCCGCAACGGGACAAAGCGCGGACACCGAATATGACTTGGATGCCAGCTACAGTCTGACTGCCTGGACCCCGGACTTGAGCACGGTTGTCATTGCCGTCAGCGGCGCTTCCCGGCCACCGGAAACCTATCTATTCCGCAGTGGCAAACTCATGCTGCTATCGAAGGCCTATCCAGGGATCGACCCCGCATCGCTGGGGAAAACCAGCCTCGTTTACTACAAGGCTCGCGACGGTCTGGACATCCCGGCATTTCTCACCGCGCCGAACGCCGAACTGTGCGGACCGGCGCCCTGGCCGGCGATCGTTCATCCCCACGGCGGCCCTTGGGCGCGAGACACGATGGGATTCGACGCATCAATGTGGGTGCCGCTACTGGCGTCGCGATGCTTCGCCGTGCTGCGACCGCAATTTCGCGGTTCACTAGGTTGGGGGAGGAAGCTATGGATGGCCGGCGACGCCGAATGGGGACAAAAAATGCAGGACGACAAGGATGACGGTGCCAAGTGGATGATCGATCAGAGCATTGCGCAACGCGGGCGAATTGGCATGTTCGGTTTCTCCTACGGAGGCTACTCCGCCTTTGCCGCTGCGGTTCGTCCCAACGGCTTGTATAAATGCGCCATCGCCGGCGCCGGCGTGTCCGACATCAAAAGGATTTGGGCGGATTTCTACACGAACCCCTTTTTCCGTGAGGCACAAGCGCCCACCGTCAAGGGGCTGATTCCGCTGGAACAAGCGGACAAGATCCAGATTCCCATCATGGTCTATCACGGGGACCGGGATCAGATCGTGCCGCTGGAACAATCGGACTGGTTCGTTGACAAGGCCAAGAGCTCCAAGCAGTCGGTCGTTTACCATACGATCACCGATTACGCGCATGGTCAGGCGTGGACGCGCGCGATATTCGCCAAACAGTTGGGCTACATCGAAGACTATCTGCTTCGCGACTGCGGTGGCAAGGGGCTGTAGGTCGCGACCCAGACCGGTGGCTTGCGACCGATTGGAGTAATACCCGACGACGCGGCGGCGACCAACCACTTGTTCGTTACCTTGAAGGTTGGCGTCAGTATGGCGGTCGGCCCCGTAGTCCGCCATGTAACGTAGCGAAACGCGGGGATCTGTGTGGTGCCGATTTTGGTAATCACTGCCGAAGAAATTCGACAGTCTGGTAAGCAGACGGTCACCGAGTTGCTGCGCGAGTTGCCCATTAATGCAACGGGCGGGTTGACCGAACTCTCGGGCTCGAACAGCTTCTCATCGGGTGCCGCTACGATTTCGCTGCGCAGGGCGGGCTCCACTGCCACGCTGGCTCTGCTCAATGGCCGAAGGATTGCTCCGTTCGGACCACCGGATCCTAATTTTGGTCAATCTGGTGTGGTCAATTTGAATGCGATTCCGCTGGACGTCATCGAGCGCATTGAAATCCTGAAGGACGGTGCCTCAGCGATTTATGGATCAGAAGCGATTGCGCCCTTCTTCAACTCTCCGACATGGCGGGGTAACTTCAGGACGACTTGGCAAAAGGACAATTGGACGACTACGTCGACTGTGAACTACGTGGACACCTTTAAATCGTATTTCAACCCAGAGGCCTTGACCGCCGCGGCAGCCACCTTGGCCAGAAATTGCGGTGCCGGCCCAGATTCTGCGTCCTACCCGACATATTTGGGTCGCTGTGCGATTAGGGAATACGTAACAATCGATTTGGGTACGGAGTACTGCGGCTTCAAGAACTGGCGTCTGAATTTCAATGTCCGAAACATTGCAAACGAACGTCCTTCCTTCGACCCGCGGATCCGGCCAATCAATCTGAACTGGTATCAACCGCAGGGCATGAATTTCGTGGCCGGGGTACGTTATTCCTGGAACTAAGCAACAGCGCAACCGTAGTACAAAAAAAAGGGAGCTTCGGCTCCCTTTTTTGTTGTGGTGTATTCCGCCTTGGCAAGTGTTTCTCGCCCACCGCCCCAATTGTCTGTTGCGTTTTGGCAACAGTGGTAACAAGCGTGTGGCGAGTGACCCTCACGCCCGTTATCCTTGCAATGTTTTCCAAATAGTGACCGATTGTGGTTCTTTGTGCGCACTCGCCTCAAACGGTCGATTCATCGTTGATTTTTCAACACGGAGGTTTTGCAATGAAATTAAAGTTGAGAATCTTGCCGGCGGCTGTTGCAGGCGCGCTCGCAGCAAGTATGTATGGTTCGGCGTTTGCACAGCAAGCTGCTGTGAAAGCTGAGCCGAAGGTTGATCGCATCGAGGTGACCGGATCGCGTATTCCAGCCGCCAACCTCGAGAGCACCAGCCCGATCACCACCATCGACGCGGCCGCCATTAAAGCCGACGGCTTGCGCTCGGTTGAAAACTTCCTAAACAACCTGCCGCAAGTGTTCGCCGCGCAAGGCTCCGCTATTTCCAACGGCGCATCCGGCACCGCGACGGTCAACCTGCGTGGTTTGGGTGATACCCGCACCTTGGTCCTCGTCAACGGTCGTCGTCTGCCTGCCGGTAGCCCGAATATCTATGCGGCCGACTTGAATCAGATCCCGGCACCCCTCATCAGGCGCGTTGAAATCCTGACCGGTGGCGCGGGTGCCATTTATGGTTCGGACGCCGTTGCTGGTGTGGTGAACTTCATCATGAACGACAAGTTTGAAGGCGTTCAGTTTGAAGTCAACCACAGCTTCTACCAGCACGACCAGGGCGATGACACCGGTGCCGCTGCCATGATTCGTGCCCGCGCCATCTCCAATCCGGCGCAGTTCAAGATGCCGGGCAACATCAGCGCCGACGGCAAGATCAACGACTTCAACCTGTTGTTCGGCTCCAACTTTGCCAACGGCAAGGGCAACGCCACCGTGTTCTTCAACTTCAAGAAAGAGGACGCCCTGTTGCAGTCCGAGCGTGACTTCAGCGCATGTTCCCTTGGCAACGCGACCACCAGACCTGCGGGTGCCGGCGGCGGCGTATCGATCATCAATGGCATCACCTTCGGCCCAGGCTTTCGTTGCGGCGGCTCTGGCACCAGTTTCCCCGGCAATTTTATTGTTGCCGCCGGTCAGCGCACCGTTGCCAATGCTGCCGGTAACACGCGCGCTTTCGTGGCTGCCAACGACCAGTACAATTTCAACCCGCTGAACTTTTACCAACGCCCTTCTGAGCGCTATGGCTTCAATTCGTATGCAAACTACGAATTGGCGGCCGGCAAGCTGTATTCGGAATTCTCGTTTCACGATGATCACACCGTGGCGCAGATTGCACCGAGCGGCATGTTCGGCTTGGACGCTTCAGGCGCCAATGCCATTCGTTGCAACAACCCATTGCTCTCGGCAGATTGGCGTCGTGACCTAGGCTGCGTCGGCACCACTGGCACGGCAGACGCCTTCATTCTGCGCCGCAACGTCGAAGGCGGCGGCCGTCAGGATGATATTCGTCACACGTCGTATCGCATGGTCATCGGCTTCAAGGGCGAATTCGCCAAAATCTGGAACTACGACGTCTTCGCACAAGACGGCAAAGTCGTCTACCAAAACACCTACAGGAACGACTTCTCGCGTGAGCGTGCCACGCTGGCGATGGACGTGATTCGCGATGCAGGTGGCAACATCGTCTGCCGTTCGGGTCCGCCTTGCTCGCCATACAACATCTGGTCACTCGGTGGTGTAACGCAAGCCGCACTCAGCTACCTACAGACGCCCGGCCTACAGAAGGGCGACACCCAGCAGAAGGTCTATGGCTTTAACCTGAACGCAGACCTTGGCGAGTACGGCTGGAAATCGCCGGCCGCGAAGAGTGGCATTGGCGTGTCGTTCGGCTACGAAACCCGCCAAGAGCGTCTAACGCTCGAAACCGATACCGCATTCTCGAGCGGCGACTTGTTCGGTCAGGGCGGCCCGACCATCGGCATGGGCGGCGGCTTTAACGTCAAGGATTACTTTGGCGAGTTCCGCGCACCATTAATCGAAGGCGCGCAAATGGCGCAACTGCTGAGCGTTAACGGTAGCGTACGTCAGTCTGAGTACAGCACCGGGCCGAAAACGACGTCCTACGGCCTCGGCCTTGAATGGTCACCCGTCAAGGAAATGCGTGCGCGCGGCAGCTATCAGGAAGCGGTTCGTGCGCCAAACGTGATCGATTTGTTCACCGCGCAAGGCCTAGCCTTGTATGACCTGCCCAATGATCCGTGCGGTCCGTCACGTCGTGCAACCCAGGCGCAGTGTGCGCTTACCGGGCTTCCAGCCAATCTGTACGGCAACGCGTTCCTCGACAGCCCGGCGGGTCAGTACAACTATCTGCAAGGTGGAAATCCAGCCCTGAAGCCAGAAGAATCCAAGAGCCACACGCTCGGCGCCGTGTTCACGATCGGGCGCAACTTCAGCGCCTCGGTGGATTACTTCAATATCGAAGTGACCAAGGTGATCGGCAGTGCGCCTCCGGGAACCATCCTGGTGCAGTGTTTGGCCACCGGTTCGTCGACCTTCTGTAGCCTGATCACCCGTGATCGTTTGGGTACTCTGTGGGCGCTACCAGCCGCACAAATTCTGGCGACCAACCAGAACTTGGGTAGCCTGAAGACCTCCGGTATTGATTTCTCGGCGGACTACTTCTACAAGCTGCCTGCGTATGGCAACCTGAAGTTCAACCTCACCGGTACCTTGCTCAAGTCAAACAAGGCCGAGCCGCTGCCCGGCTTGGGCGAGTTTGACTGCGTCGGCTACCACGGTGCCAATTGCGGCGTGCCTTCGCCAGAGTGGCGTCACAAGGCGCGCACCACGTGGGAAACCCCGTGGAACGTCGATCTTGCGTTGACATGGCGCTATATCGGCAAAGTGGAGCAGGAAGGTGCGAGCAGCCATCCACTGCTGAGAAACGCAGCCCTTGCACCGGCCGACAGCATCATGGCTGAGCGTAACTACATCGACCTCGCCGGCTCCTACGCGCTGACGAAGAAAATCATGTTGCGTGCTGGTATCAACAACCTGTTTGACAAAGATCCGCCACTCAGCGGTCTGGTCGGTGCCGGTGTTGGTAACGGCAATACGTACCCGCAGGTGTATGACTCACTCGGTCGCCGCGTGTTCCTCAACGCAACGATCAAGTTCTAACAAAAGCCTCACAGTCGTAACGCAAAACGGCGAGCCTCGGCTCGCCGTTTTGCTTTTTGCGCTCAATTGTTTGCCGAACGGGCTAGCCTGCCTATTCCACGGGGTGCGATTTCAGGCGCTCAACATGAGTCTGATATTCAAACTGAGTTGTCATTCCGAACGCAGTGAGGAATCTCATCCGTTCGACTCCTGGGCAACGGGATGAGATTCCTCGTCGCACGCAAACGTGCTCTGTCGGAATGACAGTTTGAAAGTTGTGGTTGAACTTGCTGTTGTTCAATCTCATCTCGCGCCAAGGATGATCGCAAACCATATGACGTTGATTTTGTGGTGCTTGAACGTCAACCCAACGGCGTAATTTAAATTTGAAACTCCATAGCAGAGCGCGTTTCCAAGGCTTTTTGCCTGAAAATACCCGCCGAATGGCGACTTTGCTGCTGCAAATGTCGCGTAGGGTGCGCCGTGCGCACCAGATCGTTTCGGTGATCAAGCAGTGGTGCGCACGGCGCACCCTACCTACGCGTCATTCCGAACTTCTGTTGTTCAAGGTGCAAATTGGATATCTCATCTTGGGCGCTTCTACATGGCAAAAATGGTCAAGAACGGGGTCGACAGGTGAAAAATGCAGGCCAGCGCTGCTTGGCTCAACTAAAGGTCAAAGCTCTCCGTCGCGCCGACGAATTTGTCGACGCTCGCAGCGAGCGCAGTAATCATTTCGCGTTCGGCTGCATTCAGATGCGGGTGCCAGATATCGAAAATCATCACCACGCGCAGCTGGTCGCTGCCATTCCACGCTTCGTGCTCAATGGTGTCGTCAAATACCCACGCCTTGCCGGGCACCCATTGGCGCACTTCGTTACCCACCCGAAAGCCGCAATCGTTGGGCACAATCAACGGCATGTGGGTGACTAGGCGCACGTTCGACACGCCCGTATGCGGTGGAATACGCGTTTTGGGCTTCAACAACGAAAACATCGCCGCCGGCGTCCGCCCAAGCTGCACCGGCTGTGGCGCGGTCGCGAGCAATTGCATGGTCTCAGGGCACTTAGCCGCGTTTGCCTCAACGCGATTGCCTTGCTTGTAAAGGTGAAACGCGCTCCAGGCCGGCGAATTGTTTAGCTCGGCCCACTGATTGAGCGGCACGTCCTGCGGATAGGTGACGTAGGGAACAAATCCAGCGTCCGTCGAGAGCACCGCTAGAAACTCATCGCGAATCACATCGGTAGCCGCCTCGAAGGCATCCAGCCAGGCAAAGTCGCTGCGTTCGAAAAACTCAATCGGCGCGAGTCCGGGATAGTGGTGCAACATGGAATGCGAGTCATAACGACGCTTGCGACTCACCATGATGTCGACCGAGTCGCGAAACCGTTTGAGATTGGCGCCGTGGTGCTGGTCAAAGTAGGGCTTGAGAAAATCGTCAATAAACGTCCCGAACTGACTGTCGTAGCGACTCTTGTAGTCGATGGCGTATTGCACCGCAGGGCGAAGATCGGGATGTAGCGCTTCCATCGACGGGGCAACAGCGGCAGCCGCCGCGAAGGCGGACGCCGCCTTGTGTTGCTTGCCGTGGCGTTCGAGCAGGGTCGCGCGCATCAGCAAGGCGAGCAAATCCATCGGGTCTGCGATGAGCGCCCCTTTGATCGCGGCTTCCTCACCGGCCTCATCACGCAGCCCTTTGCACGCCAATGCCAGATTCACCCATTGCTGCGGGTCGCGTCCATCGAGATCAATCACGCGCTGAAAGGCGCGTTTGGCCGACACCAGATCGCCGCTTCGCAGGGAGTGCTTGCCGAGGGCCGACAACGTGGCGAGATGATTGGGATCCATCGCCAGGATGCGTTCCCACGCCTTCAGCGCCGTGTCGCGCTGTCCGGCGGCGAGTGCGCGATTGGCTTGCGCTTCCAGTGCCTGAATCT
>JBCKPM010000015.1:0-29921 GCA_038901675.1 Usitatibacteraceae bacterium
AGGCGCTCTCTGCGACCTTGATTAACACCGGCTTCGTCTATCGCTGGTAGGGTGCGCCGCGCGCACCGCATTGGCTTAGTCTTTGGCGACGTTGGAGCGCATGGCGCACCCTACTTTTTCTTGCCTGCGGATGGCGGTTTCGGTGCTGCAGCCTTCGCTTTCGCCGTCGGCTTAGCCTCTCGCAGCACGCGATCTAGTTGCTCGTGCACCGCGTTCTCGATCGGGCCTTTCATCATCTTGAGCATGAAGCCCAAGCTCACCTCGAGTGACAATTTTGTCTCGCTGACCGTCAGGCTGCCTGACACGCCGGGCCGCGAAAAACTCAACGTGTTGCCTTGCCAGGCACCACTGAGGTCAAACTTCTCGTCAAGTTTTTCCACCATGCTGTCGGCAGCGGCTTTGGCGGCTTTGAGTCCGAGTTGGTGATCACGTGTCAAGGCGATATCAGGCATGGTGGCTCCAGTCGTTGCGCGGCGGTTTGATACGTTGATGGCGCGGCAAATGTCGGCGTGAGTTTACAAGAATCACGTCGAATGCAACGCGGCGATTCTGGCCGCAACCGCTCTAAAACCCGCCGGTCTCAAGCCATGCTTGCACCTGGTCGAGCCGGTCAGATCCCCAGAATGGCTCACCATCGATCACGATGTAGGGCGAGCCAAATACGCCGACGGCAAGAGAGGCATCGACTTCGCGTTTCAATCGTTCTTTGACAGTCGGATCGGCGACTGCCGTCAGTACCTGGTCGTGATCGACGCCGACGCGTGTGGCCAACTCGGCGACTTTCTCAGCGCTGGAAATGTCGATGCCCTCGGCAAAATAGGTGGCAAAGCAGGTCATCGCAAATTGCTGCGCTTGCACCGGATTGCGATCGTCTATCCAGTAAAACGCGCGTGCGGCATTCTGGGTGCCGATCGGAAAGGTCGGCGGCTGTTTGAACGGCACGCCCATGAAGCGCGCGGTGCGCGCAAAGTCACGAACGGAATATGGCCCCTTCAACGGCTGTGCCACTAGCACTGAATTGCCACTGGCCTTGAACGCGGGCCCCAGCAAGATCGGCCGCCATTTGACGCGGCGCTCAAACTTGGCCGCGATGGCGTTGATGCGCGTCGCGGCGAGATAGCCGTAGGGCGAGGAAAAATCGAAGTAAAAGTCGATCGGGCTAGCTGGCATTGGAAAATATCCTCATTCAAAACAACAAAGCCGCTGATGAAGCGGCTTTGTTTCACACCGGTCAGGGCGCGTCGGACTTAGTTTCGACCACCTGCAGCGGCTCAGTCGGTATCACGCGTTCTCTGCGTGGGCGTGGGCTGCTGCGACGTGGTGGCTCAATCTCGGCCAGCGTCGCTTGCCCATCGGTCACTGGTGCCTTGCCCAAATCGGTCTCGATGAACACCAGCGGCTCGGCCTGATGCGCGTCGCGCTCACGGCGAGGGCGCGGCTCGCTACGCGGTGGCGCGACATCCGGAATTTGGTCAACCGGCGCTACTGGCGCGGTTGCCGAACTGTAGACGGTCGCAGTAGGCGCTGGTTTAGGCGCGGCGATCACTGCTGGCGGGGGGGCGATCACGACAGGCGACTCCAGTTTGGGTGGCGTCAATTCAATCGGTGCGGGTGCCAGGTGGATTTGCGGCGTCATTGGCTGCGTACGATCAGGGTCGAACGCGATGCTCGGCGCAGCCGCGCTGGTTGCAGCCGAGGTCGCAGGCGCGCTGCTCGTCACCATCGGTGCGGATGGCACAGTCGCGGGCGCGGCGGATGCGATTGCCGGACTCGCAACAGCGAGTTCGTTCGGTTGGCCAACGTTGCTTTCGTTCGGATTGGCATTGGCACGCACATCTCCGGGCTCGCGTCCACCGCGTCCGCGGCCACCACGACCTCGACGGCGGCGACCACGGCTTTCGCCTTCGTCGCCGACTTCCGGTGGGCGCGCCTCAAGAGCGGGGCGTTGGGTCTGCTGCCGTGGTGCCGGTGCTGGTGCGTCCGGCTCGGCTGCCACTAGGCTGGTCGCGTCGTCGGCTTTGGCCGCGCGCGGTTGCGAACCACGTTCGCTTGCATCGCGTACGGGTGCGCGATCAGGACCGCGCTCACCACCGCGCGGCTCACTGCGTTTGCCATCCTTGCGTTCACCTTTGCCAGCGCGCTCGGTGCGATCATTGCGACCGCGTCCACCGCGCTCGCTGCGTTCGCCACGATTGCTGCGATCGCCACGACCGGCACTGTCGCGTGTTTGATTGCTATCTTTACGTGCCGCTGTGGTCGCAACGCTGGCGGTCGCGGGCGTGGGTTTCTCGCCACCCAACATGCCGACAAAACGCTTCCATAGCGACGGCGCGGGTGCCTGCTGTGCACGCGCCGCGGCGGCTTGCGCCTGGCGTGCTTCGCGAGGCACTGGCTCGGCCGACATCGGTGCGGGTTGATCAGGGGTGATGCCCTTGACCACCGGTTCAGGGCGCGACGGCTTGGCTTCTGCGGCCGTCGGCAATTTCATGACGAACTCGTCGATCGGTTTGTTCACCAGTTCGTACGACGCCTTGACCACGTCGAGCTTTTCGGAATCGTGGCGCAAGCGTTCGATTTCGTAGTTCGGCGTCTCGATGTGCACGTTTGGAATCAACAGTACATTGACCTTGAAGCGAATTTCGATCTTGTGGATGTCTTGACGTTTTTCGTTTAACAGGAACGTGGCCACGTCGACCGGCACTTGGCAATGTATCGCCGCCGTGCTTTCCTTCATCGCTTCTTCTTGAATGATGCGCAGTACATGCAGCGCGGAAGAAGCGGTGTCGCGGATGTGACCAACACCGTGACAGCGTGGGCATGGAATGTAACTCGATTCAGACAGCGCCGGCTGCAGGCGCTGACGCGACAGTTCCATCAATCCGAAGCGCGAAATCTTGCCGGTCTGTACCCGTGCGCGATCGTGCTTCAATGCATCGCGCAAACGGTTTTCGACTTCGCGCTGATTTTTGGTCGATTCCATGTCGATAAAGTCGATGACCACCAAGCCACCCAAATCGCGCAGCCGCAATTGACGTGCGATTTCGTCGGCCGCTTCGCAGTTGGTACGAAACGCCGTATCTTCAATATCGTGACCTTTGGTCGCGCGCGCAGAGTTGACGTCAACCGACACCAGCGCCTCGGTGTGATCGATGATGATGGCACCGCCCGAAGGCAGCGATACATCGCGTCGATACGCGGTTTCAATCTGGTGCTCAATCTGAAACCGTGAAAACAGCGGCACGTCGTCCTTGTAGAGCTTGACCTTGTTGACGTTGGCCGGCATCACGGTCGACATGAACGACTGTGCCTGTTCGAATATTTCCTGTGTGTCGACCAGAATTTCGCCGACGTCCGGCTGGAACAGATCGCGAATGGCGCGAACCACCAGACTCGATTCCAGATAAATGAGTTCCGGGCCTTTGACATCGCGCCCGGCACCTTCTATGGCTTTCCACAACTGCAACAGGTAGTTCAAGTCCCATTGAAGTTCTTCTACGCTGCGACCGATACCCGCAGTGCGCGCAATGATCGACATGCCTTCCGGCACTTGCAACTGATCGAGCGTCTCGCGCAGTTCAGCGCGATCTTCGCCTTCGACGCGGCGCGACACACCGCCACCGCGAGGATTGTTGGGCATCAACACCAGGTAGCGACCCGCGAGCGACACGTAGGTGGTAAGTGCCGCACCTTTGTTGCCGCGCTCATCTTTTTCCACCTGCACCAGCAACTCCTGGCCGACCTTGAGGGTCTGGGTCAGCTTGGCGCGCGTACCGTCACCGTCTTCGCCCTGTACATACTCGCGGGTCAATTCCTTGAACGGCAAAAAGCCATGACGCTCGGTGCCGTAGTCCACAAAGATGGCTTCGAGCGATGGCTCGACGCGCGTGACACGTGCTTTGTAGATGTTTGACTTACGCTGTTCCTGGCCTGCGTGTTCGATATCGAGGTCAACGAGTCGCTGTCCGTCGACGATAGCAACGCGCAGTTCTTCTGCTTGCGTTGCGTTGAATAACATGCGTTTCATGGTAATCCTTCATGCGCACTTGCCAAGGTCGGCGAGGTGTCGGCGGCACAGCGGAAGGAAACGAGCTGCAGCGAGCACAGACTGTGCGTGCAGCGATTGGCAGACACTCATGTCGCGCGCCTTGCCCTGCGCACGACACCTACGGCTCGTCTATCGGTCGGAACGGTCGGTCTGCGACGTATGCAACGTCGAGACCGGATACCACGCACTGCCGCGTATCGCGGTGTTGCGGGTTTTGGTTTCAAAACAATGAAAGCGATATTTCACGTACGCTCGATAGTTGGTTATTAAGAGCACCCGGTTACCCGGCGATGTCATTTCAATCCGATGTGGGTGGCGGGAATCTTGCGATTCTGCGCTTACCTCACATCCCAATTCGTTTCGTTCACGCCGCCGTCAATCTCGTCCCTAAATCTTTGGATTCATGACCCGAACAGCGCGCGTTGTTGCATTTCGTTTACTATCGCTACTTACCAAGCAGTGCTTGCGGTGAGCGAAAACGACCGGCGTTTTCCGTGTTGATCAGCCTGATTCGCGACACTGGCAGTGGATTTAGAAAACTGCGCGGGAAACGATTCGGGACGATCAGCACGGCGATTTGCGACCAAGTCGTCGGAAAAGTGACAGCGGCGATAGGACTTACCTTGCATCGCCTGCTGTGACATTCGCCGAAAGACCTCTTTGTAAATCAACGAGATACCAGTATAGCCCAAATGCCAGCGGCCTCCAAACAGTCACGCCCCGCGCAGTCCCTCACACCGCCCGGCGGTTCGACGACCGACACGCCGCGCGTCGAGCAGGTCATGATTGACGACAACCACGCCGGGCAGCGCATCGACAATTTTTTGCTCGCGCGGCTCAAGGGTGTGCCCAAGAGCCACGTCTATCGCATCCTGCGTTCCGGCGAGGTGCGCGTCAACAAGGGGCGCATCGATCAGACCTATCGCTTGGTGCTAGGCGACATC
This sequence comes from Usitatibacteraceae bacterium, assembly GCA_038901675.1. GTDB lineage: Bacteria > Pseudomonadota > Gammaproteobacteria > Burkholderiales > Usitatibacteraceae > UKL13-2. The sequence continues at coordinate 4,990 of JBCKPM010000015.1, forward strand.
GTCAGAGTGCCGCCGGTGAAGTTAGCACCAGTTAAAGACACCAGCAACGACGCGGGTTTTCAGGCAAAAAGTGCTGAAAAGGCGCTCCCTGATTGGCGAATCATTTTTGAAGATGACGCGATTCTCGCCATCAACAAGCCGGCTGGCATGGCGGTGCACGGTGGCAGCGGCATCACGCTCGGCGTGATTGAGGCGTTGCGCCTGGTGCGACCAGACGCGAAGTTCTTGGAGTTAGTGCACCGGCTCGATCGCGAGACATCGGGCGTGCTGTTGATTGCTAAAAAACGTGCCGCGCTGACTGGCATGCACGCCATGTTGCGCGGCGAAGGCAACGCGGTTGAGGGTGCGTCCGGGCGCATCAAGAAACACTACTACGCATTGGTCGACGGCAACTGGCCCGACCAGCGCAAGAGCGTGCGCATCAAGCTCGCCAAATATGTGACCAAAGAGGGTGAGCGGCGCGTCGCGGTCGATGAAGATGACGGCCAAGAATCGCACACGATTTTCACGCGCGTCGAACAACTCTCGGGTGCGACGCTACTCGATTGCGACATTCGCACCGGACGCACACACCAGATACGCGTGCATCTGGCGAGCCTTGGTTATCCCATCATTGGCGACGACAAATATGGCAAGTTCGCGTTGAACAAACAGGTGGCGCAAAGTCGGCACGGCGGGTTGAAACGCATGTTTTTACATGCACATTCTATCTCGTTTTCACATCCGATCACGTCAGCCCAAATTGACATCGTCGCACCGCTGTCCCCCGACCTTGCCGCGTATCTTGAGTTCCGTCGCGCAGCAGCGCTGGGTTGACACAGGATGAAGTATCGACTCGTGGTGTTTGACTGGGACGGCACCATCATGGATTCGACCAGCCTGATTGCCGAGTGCATTCAACTTGCCGCCGCTGACTGCCAACTGATTGCACCGTCGACCGCTGACGCCAAGCACATCATCGGGCTCGGCATTCGCGATTCAACCCGAATGTTGTTCCCTAATTTGGATGACGCGACCCTCGACGCGTTTGCAGAACGCTACCGCGCACACTACCTGCCGCGTGAGGGCGAGGTGCGGTTGTATGACGGCATCGAACCGGTATTGGCTGGTTTGGCACACGTTGAACGGTTTCTCGCCGTGGCAACGGGCAAGCCGCGCCGTGGGCTAGAGCGCGCATTCGATCATTGCGGGTTGCGACACCACTTTGCCTACACCCGATGCGCCGACGAGGGTTGGCCCAAACCACACCCTGACATGCTCAAAAAACTAATGTCCTTCGCCGGCGTCGAAAAACACGAGACGCTGATGATCGGCGACACGACGCATGACTTGCAGATGGCCGCCGCAGCAGGTTGCGACGGACTTGGCGTGAGTTATGGAGCGCATCATCCGGAGGCGTTGCACCATGCGCCCGCCAAGCAGGTACTGCATAGTGTGAAGGAACTCTCGACATGGCTAATGCAGAACGCCTGATTTGTTGGCGGGAGCAGCTGCGCAACGGCGGGGTGGCGGCGCGTTTCACCATGGAATTTGATGGCCACTTGGTCTCGGCGTTCGCGATTGCGGTCAACGACAACGTGCATGCCTACGTGAATTCGTGCCCCCATCGCGGCACCGAGTTGGACTGGCAGCCAGGGCAGGTGTTTGATGAATCAGGGTTATACTTGGTTTGCGCTACACACGGCGCAATATTCGAAGCGGACAGTGGTCGCTGCGTCGGCGATCCATGCCAAGGTGCGTATCTGGCAAAAGTCGCCGTCTCGGATATCGACAACGGCGTCTATCTTGGCGCAGGCCGGCTGATTTCGACATCGCCGCCACCAGAATTCCCGCCGTCTTGATTTGGATTTTTGCGCATGGAAACTCCGACCACTTCGCCTGACTCCGCGCCGCCGTCCGACGCGATGCGACCAGCACCCGCACCGCCCGTGGTGGCGAACTGGGAAAAGTCCCTTCTCGAAAGAATTGCGTTCGAAACGCTCGCGGAACAACGCAGCGCACGTCGCTGGCGCGTCGCAACGTCGCTGTTGTGGCTCGGTTTTTTTGGGTTGGTACTGATGTTGCTGCTTAGCGCAACGGGTGGTCGACGCGAAAGCGCTTCCACGGAAAAGCACACAGCACTGATCGACTTGAAAGGCGTCATCGCGGCTGACTCAAAGGCATCGGCAGACAAAATAATCAGTGCGCTGCAAGCTGCGTTTAAAGACCGGCAGACGCAAGGTGTGGTGCTGCGCATTGACAGTCCAGGCGGCAGTCCGGTTCAGGCGGGTTACATCAACGACGAAATCAAACGCCTGCGCTCGCTGCACAAGGACATCCCGCTACATGTGGTGGTGCAGGATATCTGCGTTTCAGGCGGCTACTACGTTGCTGTCGCCGCCGACAAGATTTTTGTTGATAAGGCATCCATCATCGGTTCGGTAGGGGTCTTGATGGACGGTTTTGGGTTTACCGGTGCGATGGACAAACTCGGCGTCGAGCGGCGCATGGTGACTGCCGGAAGCAACAAGGGTTTTTTGGATCCGTTTTCGCCGGTCAATGCCGATCAGCAAAAATATGCTCAGCAGATGGTCAATGAAATTCACGCGCAGTTCATCAAAGTGGTGCGCGATGGGCGCGGCAAGCGCCTAAAAGAGTCGCCGGAGATTTTTTCCGGACTGGTTTGGTCCGGTGAAAAAAGCGTTGCGCTCGGACTGGCCGACGGTTTCGGCGGGCTCGAACATGTGGCGCGCGAGGTCATCAAGGCTGATCGCATTGTTGATTTCTCACCGGAAGACTCGATCACCGAGCAATTCGCCCGCCGGCTCGGCGCGTCAGCCTCGGAGTCGTTCTGGCACTCCCTGTCTGCGCAGTTGCTCGCGGAGCGCAAAAGCGCAACGCTTCGATAATTGTGAATCGCGTCGGCACGAGGCTCATCGCCAATGGCTCAAGACTCTGTGCCATCCGGTTTGGAATAATTCGTGGCGCGTAAACCGAAACACAGCGGCGCGCATTCCGCGTCAGCAACGGACGCCGCCGAAAGCGCGCACGCATCGCGGCCTGATCTTCGCGTTGTGATGGCGCACGAAAATGAATCAATGCAAGATGTGGATGTGCTCGGTGCTGACCAGCAGACGATGTTGCAACAGCGGTTGGCCAAAGCGGACGCGCCGAGCCTGAAGTTGCAGATTAGCACTGCCTTCGCCGCCGTGACGTTGGCGTTGGCTCTAGTGCTAGGCATTTTGGCCATGCGTCTTGCGGTGATGGACGGACTGACGCCGGAAATTGCGGAACGCGTACGCAATCTGATTTTGTTCTGGGGATTTGGTGCGGTGCTGGTCGCTGCACTGCTGGGCGTCGCATTCGCACACAAGATCGCCGAACCCATCAAGCGACTGACCGAGGATGTCCTGACGTCATCAAACACGGCTTTTCCATGGCGAGCGAAGGTATATCGCAACTACGGCGAGCTTGAAGAACTCTCGCTGGCGATGAGTGAGCTCGCGTCAACGCTAAAGGTTCGTGACGATGAACTCAAGCGCAGCGAGCGGCGTTTTCGTGAAGCGTTTGAACTGGTCGGCATCGGTCTGACCCAGACCGATCGCGGCGGGCGTTTTCAGTTGGTCAATCGGCGCTTTTGCGAAATGCTTGGCTACGCGCCAAACGAATTGATTGGCCGACATGAACTCGACCTGATTCACCCTGATGATCGCGACGCCGACCGCGATTGGAAAAGCACGCAGCCCGATGGCCTGGTCGCGCGGTCGGGGCGAGACCAACGCTACTTGCGCAAGGACGGTTCGGTGCTGTTGACGCATCGTTCGGTGGTGCTGGTTCGCGACCAACGCGGAAAGTTGCTGTACGGACTCGGCTCGGTCGAGGATATTTCAGATTCGCATGCCACACAGGAAATGCTGCGCGCACTCAATGCCAGCCTCAAGGCGATCGTTGAAACTTCGCCCCTAGCGATCTATTCGGTGGCGCCGAGTGGTTTGGTCACGCTATGGAACCCGGCCGCCGAAGCGATGTTCGGATTGACCGAAGCCGAAGTGTTGGGGCGGCCGTCTCCCGCACTCGGCAGAAACATTTCACGCGAACGAGCCGTCGAACTGCGACGTCGCGTACTCGCTGGCGAGACAGTTCACGGATTCGAAATCACTTGGGATGGTCACCCCAATGGCAAGCCGATCGACATCAGCGTCGCGGGCGCGCCGCTACTTGGTCCGAACAACGAGATTGTCGGTGTTCTGCTGACCTGCTCTGACATCACCCAAACGAAAGCGACGTCGCGACGGCAAGATGAGCAGCTGCGATTCACCCAGGAGTTGCTCAAGGTTATTCCCAATCCGATTTTTACAAAGGACGTGATGGCCACTACCTCGGCTTCAACCGCGCTTGGGAGCAGTTTTTCGGGTTGGCACGCGATGAGTGGGTTGGCAAAACCTACACCGAGGTGTTCAACCAGGAGTTAGCCGAAGTCGCCGAACAGGAAGACATCAACGCGCTGGCGGGACAACCGATCGTCCGCGAAGTTCGTGTGCATGATGGTGCGGGTAAGCCGCGCGAGATGATCAAGCACCTCAGCCGGTTTACCAGTCAGGACGGATCCGCGGCTGGCGTGATCGGTGTGTTGACCGACATCACCGACTTCAAACAGGTGGAAAAAGCGCTCGAAGCAACTGAAGGGCGGTTCCAGGCGCTGACCGAAAGCGCCATGGATATTGTCACCGTGCTAGACCGCGACGGTGTCATTCGCTATCAAAGCCCGTCGGTGAAGCACCTGCTTGGCTTTGAGCCGACTGAGATGATTGGCAAGTGCCAGTTTGACCTTGTGCATCGTGACGACGTCGAACGCATGCGCAGCGCATTTGCCACGTTGATTGGTGGCGAGGTCATGGCGAGCCCGATTGAATTTCGTGCGCGCGCAAGCGACGGTATCTGGCGCAGTCTCGAGTCCATCGGTAAGAATTGTCTCGACGTTCCCGCCGTGCAGGGTGTGATTGTCAACACGCGCGACATCACTGAACGCCGCGTGATTCAGGCGCACATGCAGCACCTTGCCTTCCACGACGCGCTGACCGGATTACCGAATCGGCTGCTGATGCAAGATCGCATTTCGCAAGCCATCTCGCGTGCCGAACGCGCCGCTCATCAGTGTGCTGTGATGTTCATCGACATCGATAATTTCAAAAACATCAATGACACGCTGGGACACGATGCCGGCGACGAGTTGTTGTGTGAGGTGGCGCGTCGCTTGAGCAAAGCTGTGCGCGCGCGTGACACCATCGCCCGGCAAGGTGGCAACGAGTTCATTGTGCTGCTCGATCACCTCGACGATCATCAAGGTGCGACGCGCGTGACCCAGACAGTGCTCGATGCCATGCGATCGGCTTTTGCAGTCAACGGTATCGATCAGCATGTGTCAGGCTCGATTGGTGTGGCGTTGTATCCGGCCGATGGACGTGATGCGGCGACGTTGTTGAAAAACGCCGACATCGCGATGTTCCACAGCAAGGCGCTGGGCAAAAACACCTACCAGTTTTTTACCGCGCAGATGAATATCGCCGTCAAGCGGCGCGCGGCGATGGAATCGAAATTGCGTGCCCTGTCAAGGAAGGTGCGTTCGCGCTGGTGTTTCAACCGCAGATTGACCTTAACTCCGGCGAGATTGTCGCGCTCGAGGCGCTGGTACGCTGGAATTCTGAAGACAGCGGGACCATGATGCCCGGCGAGTTCATCCCGCTGGCCGAAGAGACCGGACTGATCAATGAACTCGGTGCCTGGGTGTTGCGCGAAGCTTGTCGCCAGAACAAAGCGTGGCCGGATTCCGGCCTGCCACCGCGCAGAATCGCGGTGAACATTTCCGCCCGCCAATTTAACGACAAGTCATTTCTCGACGTGCTGTTGGGCATCCTCAAGGACACTGGGTTGCCGCCATCGCTACTCGAACTTGAGCTGACCGAAAGTCAGGTGATGCGCCAGGGCGAGGGCAGTGTGCGACTGCTAAACCAGATCGCCGATTTGGGCGTACATCTGGCCATTGTCGATTTTGGCACCGGCTATTCAAACTTGTCGTATCTGAAACGGCTGCCGATCACCAAACTAAAAATCGATCAGAGTTTTGTGCGCGACATCACGTCGGATCCCAACGACGCGGCGATCGTGCTGGCGATCATCAACATGGCGAAATCGCTTGATCTCGACATCATCGCCGAGGGCATCGAAACCGAAGGGCAGCTGTCGATGCTGCGCAGCAAGGGTGTCCGGTGGGTCAGGGCTACTACTTCAGTGTGCCAATGGCGGCTGAACAATTGCCGGCGTTACTCAAGAAACAATCCATTTTCGAGGCAACACCCAGCACAATGACGGCTCAATAGTCGGCGCGTCACGCCCGCACGGTTGGTCAGGTGAGGAACAGAAACATCGTCGGAAGTTTCGCTAGTGTCGGTGTGTCGCGGCACCATTCTGAAACGCGTTGCGTGCGGATCCACTCGTGCTGTCCCGTTATGTCAGTGGCGACACAAAGTCGTGTCGCCGACGCGAGCGTGGTCTGCAAGTCGCCGAGCAAGGCCTGATTCCGGTACGGTGTCTCGATGAACATCTGGGTTTGTTGTTGTTGGCGCGATGTGCGCTCGTGGGCTTGAATTTTCGCGATGCGGGTGTCGCGATCCTGCGGCAAGTAACCGAGGAAGGCAAACGACTGACCATTGAGTCCGGACGCCATCAGCGCCAACAGCAGTGCCGACGGGCCGACCAGCGGTTCGACGCGAATACCCGCCTCGTGCGCGGCGGCGACAATCAGCGCGCCCGGGTCAGCCACCGCAGGCGCACCGGCTTCCGATACCAATCCAACGTCTTCACCACGCAGCAGCGGCGCTAGCAGAGCCGAGGCATTATTGTTCTTGGCATGCTTATCAAGTTCGATGATGGACACCTCAGCGAGTGCTCGTGTGATGCCGATGGCCTTGAGAAACGCACGTGCCGTCTTCGCGTTTTCAGCGATGTAATGGTTGAGGCCGAGTGCCACGCCGATGACTGCGGGCGGCAACACCGCTGCGGTGTTGGTCGGCGTCGCCTCGGACAGGTGCGTCGGGATCAAATACAGCGTGCCGCGCGGTGTGTGGCCGGATGTTGCGCTCGGCTTTTCGTCGGTCACGCCAGCACCTCGACGCCTTCGCGGCTGAGCATAGTCACCAATGTAAGCAACGGCAGACCGACCAATGCGGTTGGGTCGTCGCTGGTCATGGATTCAATCAGCGCCGCGCCGAGCCCTTCCGACTTCGCACTACCCGCGCAATCTAGCGCCGACTCGTGATCGAGATAAAACGCGATCGCTGCATCCGAGTAGTCGCGCAGCTTCACCGTGGTTGGTACGCACGCATGCTGGATGCGTGCAGAGCGAATGTCGAGCAGGGCAACAGCGGTGTGAAACATGACTTCACGGCCGCGCATCGCCGACAATTGCGCGATGGCGTTGTCGCGGGTACCGGGTTTGCCCAGTGCAGTGCCATCGAGCACGGCAACTTGATCCGAGCCAATCACCAGGCCGTCTGTCAGCCTGCTGATGCGCGCACCGGTGCCGGCCTTGGCGATGGCCAAGCGCAGCGCGGTGGCGGCACCCGCTTCGCCAGCGAGCGCCGCTTCGTCTGTGTCCGGCGCGACCGTGGAAAAGGGCAACTGGAGGCGTGCCAGCAATTGCCCGCGATAGGCGGACGTTGAGGCGAGGACAAGGGGTCTAGAGCGCGGCATTGCGACGGTTGATTTTGGCGGGTTCAAGTCGGTAAGTTATTGATTTTTTGAAGATAAAATCATATCATGCCGCATGAGCACTCGACATGCCGACTATCGTCGTTCGCAATCCGCCAACGCTGCTGATTCGGCCGCGGTGCTGATTTCGGTCGAGCGCTTGACGCGCTTGAAGCAGATTGTCAAGGGCACGTTTTTACCCTCGGCGTTGCCCGAAATCGCCGATTACCTCGCTTCCGATGCCGGGCAAATCGATTACCGTCTGAGCGGAAATATCGAATCAGATCAATCAGCTAGGCGGCAATTACGGTTGCAGTGTATAATTTCCGGTTGGTTTGACGTGTTGGATGCAGTGACCTTGGTGCCATCGCGTTTTGAGCTTGATATCAAGTCTCGGCTGGTGTTGGTGTCGTCCGACGACGATTTGCCACCGCTGGAAGATGAAGCCGAGGACGAAGACTTTATCGTCTGCGGCCAAGACTTTGACATCAAAGCGCATGTTCAGGAAGAGATTCTGCTGGTATTGCCGACTACCACGCCACGCCAAGACGCTCACGCCGGGGCTGCGCTACCCAAGACGCTGCGCAGGACATTGGCTTCCGGCGATGCAACGCTGAGCGAGCAAGTGCGGGAGTCGCCGTTTGCCACACTTCGAACACTAAAGAAAACGTCCTGATTGCCCTCTGACGACCAGTGTCGGCTCGGCAGGAAATGAAACAACCAAATCAGTTTTGAATTAAGGAGAATCACCATGGCAGTCCAACAGAACAAAAAGTCGCCGTCCAAGCGCGGTATGCATCGCGCGCACGACTTCCTGACTTCCCCGCCAACGGCCATCGAGCCGACCACGGGCGAAACGCATTTGCGCCACCACATTTCGCCGACCGGTTTTTACCGTGGAAAGAAAGTCGTCAAGACTAAAGCGGACGAATAAGCTGGTCGCCCTCGATTCAAGCGTCACCAATAACAATTACGCTGCTGGGTAGGTCGCAGGAGGCGCTCTACCCAATCCAATGCAGATAACGATTGCCATCGACGCGATGGGCGGGGACGTTGGACCTTCGGTCACCGTCCCGGCCGCACTGACTTTCCTGCAGCAATCTGCGAATTGCAGCGTGTTGCTGGTCGGTCGCACGGACGACATCAACGCGCAACTACGAAAGCACAAAGCGCTCGCCAGCAGCGCGTCAGCGCAGACACGCCTGACGGTTGTCGAGGCACCCGAGTTGGTGGGCATGAATGAAGACATCCGCTCGGCCATCCGCAACAAAAAGCATTCCTCGATGCGCGTCGCCATCAATCTGGTCAAATCCGGCGCCGCGCATGCGTGCGTGTCGGCAGGCAACACTGGTGCGTTGATGGGAACCGCCAAGTTCGTCTTGAAGACCATCCCCGGCATTGATCGCCCCGCTATTTGTGGCGCGCTGCCGTCGAGAAAAGGCGTGGTCTATGTGCTCGATCTTGGCGCCAACGCCGAGTCGACGCCGGAACACTTGCTTCAGTTCGCGATCATGGGAACCATGCTCTGTGCGGCGGTCGATGGCAAACAAAACCCGAGTGTCGGCTTGCTCAACATCGGTTCCGAGGAAATCAAAGGTAACGACACGAGCAAGCGCACCGGCGAATTGCTAAGGGCGAGCCATTTGAACTTCTACGGCAACGTCGAAGGCACCGACATTTACAAGGGAACGACTGATGTGGTCGTGTGCGACGGCTTTGTTGGCAATGTGATGCTCAAAGCTTCCGAAGGCATCGCCAAGATGATGGGTGATTACCTGAAGGAAGAGTACCAGAAATCAATTTGGCGCAAACTGATGGCGCTGGTATCGCTACCTGCACTCAACGGTTTTAAGGCGCGCGTTGATCACCGGCAGTACAACGGTGCTGCTTTGCTCGGATTGCGTGGCATCGTGGTCAAGAGTCACGGCTCAGCGGACGCCTACGGTTTCGGTCGTGCGATATTGCGCGCCAAATCGGAAGCCGAACACGGACTGCTGGCAAATATCAGCGCCGAAATTGAGCGGCTGCACCGCGAAGGGCTGTTGCTGCCGCGTTCACCGACGCAGCCACTCAGTGAGCCGGCGGTGGGTGGGTGACGATGGAAACCTTTGCACGCATTGCTGGCACCGGCAGCTATTTACCAGAACGCTGTGTCACCAACGACGAGCTCGCAAAGACGGTCGACACCAACGACGAGTGGATCGTGTCGCGCACCGGCATTCGGCAACGTCACTATGCGGCCGATGATCAGAATGCGAGTGATCTGGCGCTCATCGCCTGTCAGCGTGCCATGAAGGCCGCGCGCGTCGATGCCAATGACATCGATCTCATTATTGTCGCAACCTCGACGCCGGATATGGTGTTTCCATCGACCGCGTGTATCCTGCAAGACAAGCTGGGCGTCAAAGACGCGATCGCGTTTGATATTCAGGCCGCTTGCGCCGGGTTTGTCTATGGACTCTCGACCGCCGAAAAATTCATTCGCACTGGCAGCGCCAAATGTGCACTCGTCGTTGGCACGGAAATTTTTTCGCGCATCATGAATTGGCAAGATCGCACTACCTGTGTTCTGTTTGGCGATGGTGCCGGCGCGGTCGTTCTGCTGGCGTCCACTGAACCCGGGATCCTGTCGACCCATCTGCATGCCGACGGTAGTCACCGCGCGGCACTTTGCGCGCCAGGAACAGTGGAAAACGGCAAGGTGCGCGGCAGTCCGTTGCTGACCATGGAAGGCGGCGCGGTTTACAAGTTTGCGGTCAAAGCGTTCGAAGATGTTGCGTGGGAAGCGTTGCACGCCAACGGTTTGCAGCCCGAGGCAATTGACTGGTTTATCTGCCATCAGGCGAATCGGCGCATCATCATGCATGCGGCAAAACGCTTGGCGATGCCAGACGAGAAGGTCGTCCTCACTGTCGATCGGCACGGCAATACGTCGGCTGCCTCGATTCCGCTGGCGCTGGATGTGGCCGTGCGCGAAGGCAAGATTAAGCCGGGGCAGATGGTATTGATGGCCGCACTCGGCGGTGGTTTCGCGTGGGGCGCGGCGCTTGCCAAATGGTAACCCGACAGAAAAGTATTCAATCGCCATGACAACGTTCGCCATCACTTTCGCTGGTCAAGGTTCGCAATCGGTCGGCATGATGTCCGGATTGGCCGACCTCGCTGTGGTCAAGGCAACCTTCGACGAAGCCTCGGCGTGCATTGATGTCGACTTGTGGAAGCTCGCAGTAGCGGGTCCGGCCGAGGCGCAGAATCAAACCATCAACACGCAACCTTTGATGCTCACCGCTGGCGTGGCGACTTGGCGCGCGTGGCAGAGTCTCAACGGATCGATGCCGACATTTTTTGCCGGGCACAGCCTCGGTGAGTACACCGCGCTGGTGGCCGCTGGCGCATTGGCATTTGCCGACGCCGTGCCACTGGTGCGGTTTCGTGCCGAAGCGATGCAAGCCGCGGTGCCGGAAGGAACTGGTGGCATTGCCGCCATTCTTGGCCTCGATGCTGACGACGTGCGCCGCGTATGTGTGGACGCCGCGCAAGGGGAGGTATTGGAAGCGGTCAACCTCAATTCACCCGGGCAAATCGTCATCGCCGGACATCGCCGCGCCGTTGAACGTGGCATGCTACAGGCCAAGCAGCGCGGTGCCAAACGCGCCATCATGTTGCCCATGAGTGCGCCATCGCATTGTGCATTAATGCGTCCGGCCGCTGAGCACTTGGCAACGCGCCTGACCTCAGTACGCGTTAACCCGCCGTCAGTGCCGGTCATCCAAAATGCTGACGTGAGCGCGTTCGCGCAGCCAGAGCAGATCAGAGCTGCGTTAGTCGCGCAGTTGTACCGGCCGGTGCGCTGGATTGAGACCGTGCAAAAACTGGCAAGCAACGGGGTTACTCGCATCGTTGAATGTGTGCCGGGCAAAGTTCTCACGGGATTGAACAAGCGCATCGATGCGAGCCTTAGTTGTGTTGCCATCACTGACCGCGCCGCACTTGAAGCTGCCATCGCGGAAGCATTACAAGGGACAACGTCATGAACACATCACTCGAGGGCAACGTTGCGCTTATCACCGGTGCTACGCGCGGCATCGGCGCAGCCATCCTGAAGGCACTCGCCGCAGCCGGGGCAACGGTTGTCGGTACCGCCACGACCGAGGCGGGCGCGGCGACAATTCAGAGCGTAATCGAAGCGACGGGTGCCAAAGGCATGGGCGCAGTCATGAACGTCACCGACGCCGTGCAGTCGGAATTGGTGTTGAAATCCATCGAAGAAAAATTCGGCACGATCAATATTCTGGTCAACAATGCCGGCATCACGCGTGACACGCTGTTGATACGCATGAAGGATGAGGACTGGACGGAAGTGATCGACACCAATCTGACGGCGGTGTTTCGATTGAGCCGCGGCGTCATGAAAGGCATGATGAAAGCGCGCGGCGGCCGCATCATTAATATCTCTTCCGTGGTCGGCTTTGTCGGCAACCCCGGGCAGGTCAACTACGTCGCAGCCAAGGCCGGGCTGGTCGGTTTCACCAAGGCATTGGCGCGTGAAGTCGGCAGTCGCAACATCACGGTCAACTGTGTCGCGCCTGGCTTCATTGAGACTGACATGACCAAGTCGCTAACCGACGATCAGGTGTCAAAACTGGTTGGCAGCGTTCCATTGGGCAGACTGGGGCAACCCGACGATGTCGCGCAGGCGGTATTATTCCTCGCATCTGACCACGCCTCGTACATTACCGGCAGTACCATTCACGTCAATGGCGGGATGCATATGGAGTAGCTGGACGGTAGCGGCAGAGCGGAATTTGGTTCAAACTGCACGACCGGCGGCTTCTCGCCATTTTGGTAAAATGTCGCAGTTCTATATCTAAAGGAAGTAGCACATGGATAACATCGAAGCGCGCGTCAGAAAGATCGTCGCAGAACAGCTTGGCGTCGCAGAAGCCGAGATCAAGAACGATTCATCGTTTGTCGAAGATCTGGGCGCGGACTCGCTAGACAATGTAGAACTGGTGATGGCGCTGGAAGAGGAATTCGAAACTGAAATTCCCGATGAAGCAGCCGAGAAGATCACCAATGTCCAACAAGCGATCGACTTCGTTTCTGCGAATCTGAAAAAATAGCCGTTGCGCGGTGGACGCAGGCTGTCGACTGGTCGCGGTCGGCAGCCTTTTTATTGGCCACCCGTTTTGTGGCGTGCGATGGAACTTGAATATCACCAACAGGTTGGGCTATGAGTAAGCGCAGGGTCGTCATCACGGGTTTGGGTATCGTCTCACCGGTCGGCAATACGGTCGCCAGTGCTTGGGACAATATCGTCAACGGTCGCGGTGGCATCGGTCCCATTACGCATTTTGATGCGAGCGCATTGCCGACGCGTTTTGCCGCTGAAGTCAAGGATTTCAATCCCGCCGACTGGATGTCAGCCAAAGAAGTGCGCCGCATGGACACGTTCATCCACTTCGGGCTGGCGGCGACCAAAATGGCGCTCGATGATTCTGGACTTGTGATTGATGAGGCTAACGCGCATCGCATTGGCGTGAATGTCGGATCCGGCATTGGTGGTCTGCCGATGATCGAACACAACGTTCGCGAAATGATCGACAAGGGCCCGCGCCGACTTTCTCCATTTTTTGTTCCCGGTTCCATCATCAATATGGTCGCGGGGTTGATTTCGATTCAGTATGGGGCGAAGGGGCCCAATGTGTCGATGGTCTCGGCGTGCTCGACGGCGACGCACTGTATTGGTGACGCCGGACGCATGATCGAATACGGTGACGCGGATGTGATGATCGCGGGCGGCGCAGAAGCGACCATCTGTATGGCCGGCGTTGGCGGGTTTTGTTCGGTCAAAGCGTTGTCCGAGCGCAACGACTCACCGCAGACAGCGAGTCGACCATTCGATCGCGATCGTGACGGCTTCGTACTCGGGGAAGGTTCCGGTATCCTGATTCTCGAAGAGTACGAGCACGCCAAGGCGCGCGGCGCACGCATCTATGCTGAGCTAGCGGCTCTTGGCATGAGCGCGGATGCGAATCACATTACGGCACCGAGCATGGACGGCCCGCGACGCGGCATGCATGCGGCGCTGAAAAACGCCGGTATCAATGGGGACGAGGTGCAGTATGTCAATGCCCACGGTACCTCCACGCCGTTGGGCGACAAGAACGAAACGCAGGCAGTCAAGGCGGTGTTCGGCGATCACGCCTACAAACTGGTCGTCAATTCCACCAAGTCGATGACCGGCCACCTGTTGGGCGCGGCCGGTGGCGTTGAGGCGGTGTTCACTACGCTCGCCATCCATCATCAAATCTCCCCACCGACCATCAACATCTTTGTCCAAGATCAAGAATGCGATCTCGACTATTGTGCGAACGTCGCGCGAGACATGAGAATTGATGTCGCGCTGTCAAACTCGTTTGGTTTTGGCGGTACTAACGGAACACTCGTCGTCAAGCGTCTGACCTAGACCACTTGAGACGCACCAGTTCAACAAGGTTCTGATGTATCGAGTCATTCAGGCAGTTTTGTTTGTCATGGCGGTCACGTTGATTGCGTTAGCCAGCGCGGCCGTGCGCTACGCCAAGAGTCCGCTTGCACTTCCCGCGACGCCCTTTGAATTCACGGTGGAGAAGGGGACATCCCTCAAGAGTCTGGCACGACAACTTTCCGACGTCAGCCTGTTGGCCGAGCCTTACGGGATGTGGTTACTGGGTCGGTTCACTGATCAGGCGAACGGTTTACAGGCCGGCAAGTATCGGCTCGAGGCAGCTATCTCGCCGATGGATTTGCTGATCAAAATCAACAGCGGCGACGTCGTCAAGGTTTCCATCACGTTTGTCGAGGGCATCACCTTTCGCGAAATGCGCGGCGCGCTCGAAGCCGATCCGAACCTGAAAATTACGCTCAGGGGCGTGAAGTCCACGGACATTCTGAAAAAATTGGGAGCCCCGGAAATGCATCCAGAGGGGTTGTTTTTCCCGGATACCTATTTGTTTTCGGCGGGCAGCAGTGACCTGGATATTCTTCGCGCCAGCTATCAGGCGATGCAGAAGAAGCTCAATGAGGCGTGGGCGAAACGTAGCGAAGGGCTGCCCTATCGCAATGCTTACGAGGCGCTCATCATGGCGTCAATCATCGAAAAAGAAACCGGCCGCGCAGATGAAAGATCGCTGATCGCGTCGGTATTTGTCAATCGGTTGCGCATCCCCATGCGTTTGCAGACGGACCCGACCGTCATCTATGGCATGGGCGAGCGTTTTGACGGCAACATTCGGCGTCGCGACCTCAGCGCTGACACGCCCTACAACACCTACACCCGTGACGGCTTGCCACCTACGCCGATCGCCATGCCGGGGCTGGATGCCATCAAAGCAGCGTTGCAACCTGTCAAGAGCGACAGACTGTATTTTGTGGCGACCAAACGCGGCGATGGCTCGCACGCTTTTTCGCGCACGTTCGATGAGCACAATCGGGCTGTCGCCAAGTATCAGTTGGGGCGCTAGCGCGGTGCCTGCCGTGACGGCCAAGTTCATCACCTTTGAGGGCATCGACGGTGCCGGAAAATCATCACACATCGAGTTTGTCGCCGACTGCTTGCGCGGCAAGAGCATTGACGTTGTGACCACGCGTGAGCCCGGTGGCACGACGTTCTGCGAGGCGATTCGGCATCTGGTGTTGAACGAAACAATGCACGCCGACACAGAGGCGCTGCTATTGTTCGCGAGTCGACGAGAACAACTTGCGACCGTGATTGAGCCGGCGCTGGCACGCGGCGTCTGGGTGATTTGTGATCGGTTTACCGACTCGACCTATGCCTACCAATGCGGCGGTCGCGGTGTTGATGAGGCGCGCATTGCCGCGCTTGAGCAGTTTGTTCACGGCGATCGCCAGCCGGACTTGACGCTGCTGTTCGATGCGCCGGTGGAGACGGCGCGCGAGCGACTGGACAAGAATTCTGGGCAACAGGACAAATTTGAACGCGAACGAGGCGAATTTTTTGGCCGTGTTCGTCACGCCTATCTGGCGCGCGCCGCGACGTTCCCGCAGCGTATCAAAGTGCTCGATTCGTCGCGCACCATTGACGCCATTCGCGCCGACATTCGGCGCCATCTTGACGCCCTGAGCGGTTGAGACGCGCATGGTCGACATTCTTCCATGGCAACGCGATCAACTCGCCGAACTCGTTGCGCGTGGCGACAAGTTGCCACACGCGCTCTTGGTGTACGGACGAAGTGGCACCGGCAAAGTCGAGTTCGCACGTGCGCTGGCGCAGTCACTGCTGTGCGAGGCACCTGATCCCGGGCTGGCGTGTGGTGCTTGTCCGGCATGCGGCTGGTTTGCGGCGGGCAATCACCCCGACTTTCGCGAGCTGCTGCCCGAATCGATGATCGAAGACGCGGCGACTGACGAGGCGCCGACCGAGGCAGACGAAAAGGACAAGAAGAAAAGTAACGAGATCAAGATTGATCAAGTCCGTGGTCTCGCCGACTTCTTGGCGCTTTCAACACACCGTGACGGCTATCGCGTACTGTTGATTCAACCCGCCGAGGCCATGAACGCGGCGGCCGCCAACGCGCTGCTGAAAACGCTCGAAGAACCGGCTTCGCGCACGGTGATCTTGCTGGTGAGCGAGCGCATCGGTCGCTTGTTGGCGACGATTCGCAGCCGTTGCCAGCGGGTGTTGGTGAGGCTTCCGGCGCGCGAGGTGGCATTGGCGTGGCTGTGTGCGCAGGGCGTCGCGCAGCCTGAAGACGCACTCGCGACCGCCAGTGGCGCACCGCTGGATGCGATCGCCTACTGTGAGCCTGACTATCAGAATGCGCGGCAAGCGTTTGTCAACGCGTTAGCCGAGCCGAATTTCGACTACGCGTTGGCGGCGCAGCAATTTGAAAAGTCAGATTTGCCGAGCTTGCTTGGGTGGCTTCAAACATGGACCAACGACTTGATTGTCCAGCGCATGGCCGGGCGTGTTGCGCACCATCCTGGTCACGCGACGAAGCTCGAACGCATTGCTAAGACCATCCAGTTGCCGCGCGTGTTTCGTTTCGAATCCGAGCTCAGGCAAACGCGGCGATTGATAAATCACCCGCTCAATGCGAGACTGCTGCTCGAGCAGTTGTTCATCGCCTATAAACAGGCGATCTCGAGCCGACCATCGGCTGGCGCCTCGCCGGCGCGCCCACACTAGTGATGCCCACCATGCCTCTCAATGAACTCGCCATGTCGCAGAAAAAACGGCCAAGCGTTATGTGGGCACCTCTAAAAATTCAATCAAGCCGATGATGGCAAGGCGCAAAGTCGCGAAAAAGCGCAGTGTACACGTAGTACATGAGCATTTTGAGCGGCTTTGCAACGCCGCCAGCGCGGCTTCAGTGAATTTTTAGAGGTGCCCTGTAGTCGCTGAGTGTCACTGTAATTGCTCGCCTTCGCGATGGATGCGGTCGAGCCACTTGTTGGTATCCGGGGCTTCCGCACGTACTAGCTTATCGATGAGCTGACCAAGATTTGCGTCGACCTGCAGCGCATCGTGATGTAAGTCGCGCAGAAATCGCTCGTGCCGCGCGTGCGCCAGAAACGCGATGAGTCCGTCGAAAAACCCCGCGACGTTATACAAGCCGATCGGTTTACTGTGATACGCCAGCTGCAGCCAGGTGAGCGACTCGAACAGCTCATCGAGCGTGCCAAAACCGCCGGGTAGCGCGATAAAACCATCAGAGAGCTCTGTCATCAACGCCTTGCGCTCGTGCATGGTCTCGACCACGTGCATGGCGGTCACGCCGGTATGGCCGACTTCTTTTTCCATCAGCCTCCGAGGAATCACGCCGATGACTTCGCCGCCGCCGGCTAGGCACGCGTCCGCGGCAACACCCATCAGACCGATGCTGCCACCGCCGTAAATGAGCCGAATATTGCGCTTGGCAAGTGTGGTGCCGAATTCAGCAGCGGCATCACGGTAGGCAGGGTTGGTGCCGGGCGAGGCACCGCAAAACAGGCAGATGGCACTGAGTGTATTCATCTGCTGATTATAAATTGCGTCCCGGCGCGGCGCGACGCGTGATCTACCAGATGCCGGTCGGTGAATACCCCGCCTCCACCAAGGCGTTCGCGAACACAGCACGATCCACGGCCGACTCAATCCGCACGCGCTTGGCCGGAAGATCGACCGCGACGGTAGCGCTGCTGTCGACCGCCTTCACGGCTTTTTCGACCACACCGACACAATGCGCACACGAAATGTCGGGAAGTGAAAATTCGATCATGATCGACTCCTTGAATTCGCCCGAAGCGGGCTAAGATAGCCACTATGTTGCACCGTTGCGGTGCTTTGCAAGTGCATTCGACCAACCGACGAACCCATGTCTGCCACCACCATCGCTTCTGCATCACCGCGTGAGACGCTGCAGCGCTTGCACATCCCAATCGGCGGCATGACGTGCGCTTCGTGCGCAACTCGTGTTGAAAAGGCGCTGGCCAAGGTCGATGGTGTGGTCGGCGTGTCGGTCAATCTCGCGACCGAGATAGCGAATGTCGATGCGACGTCAGTCGTGCGAGAAGCGACGCTGGTCGCCTCGATTGAGCGTGCGGGTTACCGCGTACCGGATGTCAAAGTGTCCGGCCAGAGCGGTGTTTCAGGCAAAAGTGCTTCAAACGCGGCGTCTTTGCTTGAGTTTTCCGAAGGTGCGAAAGTCGGCATCGCCACGGCACTGTCGCTGCCGTTGCTGTTACCGATGCTGTTGATGCCCTTTGGCGTGCACTGGACGCTGCCTGCGATGTGGCAATTGGCGCTCGCGACACCGGTGCAGTTTTGGCTCGGTGCCAGATTCTACCGCGTCGGCTGGGGAGCCGTGCGCGCGTTCACTGGCAACATGGACTTGCTGGTCGCGATCGGCACGTCGGCCGCGTTTGGCTTGTCGCTGTTCCTGATGTTCGCATCCGCCAGCGAGGCAACGTCACATCTGTATTTTGAATCCGCCGCCGTGGTCATTACGCTGGTGATGTTCGGCAAGTGGCTGGAGTCGCGCGCCAAACACCAGACCACCGCCGCCATTCGCGCCTTGCAGTCACTGCTGCCGTCGAACGCGACCATTGTCGTCAATGGCACTGAGCACGCCGTATCGTTGGCCGATATTCGCGTTGGCGACACGTTGCGCGTGCGGCCCGGCGAGCGCTTCGCGGCCGACGCGTCGGTGGTGACCGGTAACACGCACGCCAACGAGTCGCTCATCACTGGCGAAAGCTTGCCGGTTGCCAAGGCACCGGGCGATTCGGTGACCGGTGGGGCGTTCAATGAAGACGGACTCATCGATATACGTGTCACCGCGGTCGGTGCGGAGTCGACGCTCGCACGCATCGTGCGCATGGTTGAAGATGCGCAAGCCGTCAAAGCGCCGATTCAGCGGCTGGTCGATCAAGTCTGCGCAGTGTTCGTTCCCGTGGTGCTGGTGATTGCGCTGCTAACGTTGCTCAGCTGGGGGTTCGCGACGGCAGATTGGCAACGCGCGTTACTCAATGCAGTCGCCGTGTTGGTCATCGCGTGTCCATGTGCGCTCGGGCTCGCCACGCCTGCGGCGATTATGGTCGGTACCGGTAGCGCGGCGCGGCATGGGGTATTGATTAAAGATGCAACGGCGCTGGAAACGGCGCACCGCATTACGGTAGTTGCGTTCGATAAGACCGGTACGCTGACCGAAGGCCGACCTACCGTGGTTGCTGCCGTATCTGCGTCAGACGCGCCAAATGCTGATGAGGAATTACTTGCGCTCGCGGCCGCTGTGCAATCCGGCAGTGAACATCCGTTGGCCAAAGCGGTATTGCATGCTGCGGCACAAGCGGGGGTGGTGTTCACGCCTGCACAGAAAATTCGCGCGCTGTCCGGCCGCGGCGTATCGGCGAGCATCGACGGTGACACGCTGCTGCTCGGCAGTGCGGTTTTGATGGATGAACAACGCATCGACATTAGTCTCTTGCGGGCGCGTGCCGACATCATCGAGCACGAGGGTAGCACCATCTCATGGCTCGCGCGCGACGCTAGGGTAGTGGGTTTTTTCGCTTTTGGCGATAACGTGAAACCGACCGCGCGTGCCGCGATTGATGCATTGCACGCGCTGGGTATCACGACGGTTCTCATCAGTGGCGACAACGCCAGTGCCGCGCAAAAAGTCGGTGCCGCGCTCGGCATCGATCAGGTGCATGCACGCGTGTTGCCGCAGCAAAAGGCCGAACTGGTGGCGGGATTAAGACAAGGCGGACATGTGGTCGCGATGGTCGGGGACGGCATCAACGACGCGCCCGCACTTGCAGCGGCCGACGTCGGTATCGCCATGTCCAACGGCACCGACGTCGCGATTGAAGCGGCCGGCATCACTCTGATGCGCGGCGACCCGGCGCTGGTCGCCGTGGCGATCGCGATGTCGCGTCGCACCACCGCCAAAATCCGCCAAAACCTGTTCTGGGCGTTCTGCTACAACGTCATCGGCATCCCGCTCGCAGCGGCTGGCTTACTCAATCCGGTGATTGCCGGCGCGGCGATGGCGCTGTCGAGTGTCAGCGTGGTCATCAACGCGTTGTTGCTGCGGCGCTAGCGTCCAGCTACGGCATTCGGCTGCGATAATGCGCCATGTTCATCGACTCCCATTGCCATCTCGACTTTCCTGAGCTGCAGGCCGACCACGCGAACATATTCGCGCTCATGCAAGCCAATCAGGTCACGCATGCACTGACCATTTCGACCACGCTGAAGACATTTCCAGACGTCTTGCGCGTGGCCGAATCGCGCGACAATCTGTGGTGCTCGGCCGGTGTTCATCCCGATGAGCAAATTGATGATCACGAGCCGACGGTTGAGGAGTTGCTGCGGCTGGCGGATCATCCGAAAGTGATCGCCATCGGCGAGACTGGCCTCGACTATTACCGCTTGCCGGAGCCCCTCGACTGGCAACGCGAACGCTTTCGCACCCACATCCGCGCCGCACGCGCGTGCAGGAAGCCGTTGGTTATCCACACCCGCAGCGCGTCCGCCGATACGCTGGCCATCATGCGCGAGGAGCGTGCTGGTGAGGCCGGTGGCGTGATGCATTGTTTTACAGAGTCCGTAGAAGTTGCCCGCGCAGCGCTCGACCTTGGTTTTTACATTTCGCTATCTGGCATCGTCACGTTCAAGAGCGCGCGAGCGCTGCAGGAAGTCGCCAAAATGGTACCGCTGGATCGATTGCTGATCGAAACCGATTCACCCTACCTTGCGCCGACGCCGCATCGCGGCAAAATGAATCAGCCTGGCTATGTCCGACACGTCGCCGAATTCATCGCGCCGCTGCGCGGAGAAACCCTCGGTGTCATCGCCACCGCGACGACCGCCAACTTCTATCGATTGTTCAAAGCGGCCGCGCCCGCCTAGTTGGCGTTGGGCGGTTGCCTGCGTGTGCTGCCATCGCCGGGCGCTGGTGGCGACACCGATGAACATAACTTTGTATAGTTTTTCTTTGTTAGCGCAAAGCGTGGTGCTCAATCGCCTTCATGGCTCCGGTAAACTCGTGGAACTTATCGGGGAGGATGCACCATGTCGGATGTCGTGCGCAGCGTGTTGGGGATTGGACTGTTGATTCTGATCGGTTGGCTGTTTTCTATGGCGCGCGGCAAGGTGCAGTGGCGCATCGTGCTCTCGGCATTGGCGTTGCAAATGGCGATCGGTGCGTTGGTACTGTTTTCCGCCGATGGCAACGCAGTGTTGCTGCGCATCGCCGCGACGGTGACGCATGTGCTCGAATACGGAGCCAAAGGCACCGAATTCATGTTCGGCGGACTGGTCAGCTCGGACGTGTTCAAGCCGGGCGGCCTTGGTTTCATTTTCGCGTTTCGCGTGCTGCCCACCATCATCTATGTGACCGCACTGATTGCGGTGCTCTATTACCTCGGCATCATGCGCTGGATCATTACGATTCTGGGCGCGATTTTGCAAAAACTGCTCGGTGTGTCCAAGATTGAATCGTTTTGCGCCGTCACCACCATTTTTCTCGGTCAAAACGAAATGGGTGCCGCGGTCAAACCGTTCGTCGCACAACTCAAAGGCCCGACCATTTTTGTCATCATGACGTCCGGCATGGCCAGTGTCGCGGGTGCCGCATTGGCCGGATACGCGGGGCTCGGCGTGAAAATGGAATACTTGATTGCCGCTTCGTTTATGGCCATTCCCGGCGGATTGCTGTTCGGCAAACTGTTGTGTCCGTCATCCGAGCCGGAAAACATCAGCTTTGACAACATTCAATTTGAAGAAACCAAACCGGCCAACATCATCGAGGCCGCAGTCAGTGGCGCCGCGCTCGGTTTCAAGATCGCGTGCGCGGTCGGCGCGATGCTGATTGCCTTCATCGGCTTGATCGCGTTGTTTAACGGCATCATCGGCGGGGTGGCGGGCTGGATGGGTTTTGCCAACGTCAATCTGGAAACGATTCTGGGCAAAGCGTTTGCACCACTTGCCTACATGCTAGGCGTATCGTGGGAACACGCCGCCTTCGCCGGAAACCTCATCGGGCAAAAACTCATTCTCAACGAATTCGTCGCCTACGTTGGGTTAGCGCCCTATCTGCAAGAACCGGCCAAAGTAATCGCGGCCGGACTCACCGTAATTGATGCGCGCACGTTGGCGATTCTGTCATTCGCGCTGTGCGGGTTTGCCAATATTTCGTCGATTGCGATTCTGGCCGGTGCCTTCGGTAGTGTTGCGCCCCAATTGCGCGCGGTCGTCGCGCGATACGGATTGCGTGTCGTGGTGGCGGCGACCTTGTCGAACTTGATGAGCGCGACAATCGCAGGGATATTTTTGAGCGCGAAATATTGAGAGAGTGTTCAAAACAATTCATCCACAGCTGAACGCAGATTTACACAGATAACTGCCCGCTCATCGAAGGTGTCGATGGAGCCAGACACTGCGATACGTCACTTGATTTTATCCGTTTTCATCTGTGTCCATCAGTGGAAAAATTTACTCGTCATCTAAACCATGCTCCCCCAAGAAATCATCCGTACCAAACGTGATGGTGGTGAACTCACCACCGACCAAATTCGCGCGTTCATTTCCGGCGTGACCTCGGACAATGTGACCGAAGGCCAGATCGCGGCGTTCGCCATGGCGACCTACTTCAACGGCATGACGCGCGCCGAAGCGGTGGCATTGACCATGGCGATGCGCGACTCGGGGCGGGTACTCGATTGGAAGTCGCTCAAGCTGAATGGCCCGGTGGTGGACAAGCATTCGACCGGTGGCGTCGGCGACGTGGTGTCGTTGATGCTGGGGCCGATCATGGCCGCGTGTGGCTGTTTTGTGCCGATGATTTCCGGGCGCGGCTTGGGTCATACCGGCGGCACGCTCGATAAGCTCGACAGCATTCCGGGTTATCAAACCAACGTCAGCATCGAAAAATTTCAATCCGTGGTGCGCGAGGTTGGGGTTGCCATCATTGGACAGACCGCAGAATTGGCGCCGGCTGACAAGCGCATTTACGCGACGCGCGATGTCACCGCCACGGTCGAATCGATTCCGTTGATTACCGCTTCCATCCTGTCGAAAAAACTCGCGGCCGGGCTCGACGCGCTGGTGATGGATGTCAAGGTCGGCAACGGTGCTTTTATGTCCACCCTTCTGCGAGCGCGCGAACTCGCGCAAAGCATCGTTGACGTCGGCAATGGCGCGGGCATGAAAACCACTGCGGTGTTGACCGACATGAATGAGTCGCTCGCGCCGTGTGCTGGAAACGCCATTGAAGTGCGCTGCGCCATCGACTACCTCACGGGGGCCGCGCGGCCGGCGAGATTGCACGAAGTCACGCTGGCGCTGTGTGCGGAATTGCTCGTGACGGCAGGTGCAGCGAGTGACACGGCGACAGCAACAAAACAGTGCCAGGCAGTGCTCGATAGCGGAGCGGCAGCGGAGCGGTTTGCACGCATGGTGACCGCGCTCGGTGGCCCGGCAGATCTGCTCGAAAATTTGTCGCGTCATTTGCCGTTAGCCGCACATCAACTTGACGTTGTCGCCACTAGAACCGGGTTCGTCGCGCAGATTGATACCCGGGCGATCGGACTCGCCGTGGTCGCACTTGGTGGTGGCCGGTCGCGAGCCGGAGATGCAATTAACTATGCCGTCGCTGTCGGCCAACTGGTGAGCATCGGTCAACGTGTGGTGACGGGCGATGCGCTGGCGACGGTGTACGCGTCATCGGCTGAAGACGCGCACCATGCCAGCTTCGCCATTGGGCACGCCATGACCATCGGCGACGATGCGCCACAACTCAGCCCGATAATATTGCGTTAGGAGGTTTTATGCCCGCAACCCAAGTGCTGGTGTCCACGCGCAAGGGACTGTTTGTACTTCACGGCAACGCAAGTCGCAGCACCTAGCGCGCGCACGGCGACACGCCGCTTTTTTATGGGCACATCGTTAATCACGCGGTGCAACATCCGGTCAGCGGCACCATGCTTGCGGCGGCACGTGCCGGGCATCTTGGCCCTTCGGTGTTTCGCTCAACTGATGCTGGCAAGACGTGGACAGAGGCGAAACGCCCGCCAGCGTTTCCGGCCAAGCAAGGCGGTGGCTACGGTTGGACCGTCAATCACGTTTTCTGGCTGGCCCGCGGTCATGCGTCAGAGACACGCGTTTGGTACGCCGGCACGTCGCCACACGGCTTGTTTCGCTCGGACGATGACGGCGTCAACTGGGCGAGTGTCGATGGATTCAATCTCGAGTCAAATCGCCCCAAGTGGCTCGGCGGCGATCAGGAAGCGCCACCGGACGGCGCGACGCTACATTTGCCACAGGTGCTCGCGGTTGAGGCCTATACGCGGTGAAGGTGGTGCTCGCCACGCCGCTGATCGATTACACCGAGGGGGGCGCGAAGTACACGCCTCCGGCGCGACGCTGGATGCCGTACTGCACGATCTGGATCGCCAGTTTCCCGGCATTCGTTTTCGCATGATCGACGAGCGGCAGCAGATTCGGCCGCACATCAAGTTCTTCGTTGATCGCGAAATGTGTCGCGAACTCGGTGCGGACGTGTCAGCGGCGGGCGAATTGGTGGTGGTCGCGGCGCTGTCGGGCGGATGATGATGTGACCGCCGCGCCTTCAATCGACCCCAGACAAATATTTAACCACTAGCAACCACGCGCTTTTCGGAGCATAAATGCGTGGAAAGGCGTTTCAAATGGCGAGTTTTAA